>NZ_JAMZEG020000002.1:697500-997500 GCF_024435075.2 Marinomonas maritima
AAGTGCTTCGGCATGAAACTACTTTGGGTTATATGGTCAAGTGACCAAGCGTGCACGGTGGATGCCTTGGCAGTCAGAGGCGATGAAGGACGTGGTAATCTGCGAAAAGGTTCGGGGAGTCGATAAACAGACTTTGATCCGAACATGTCCGAATGGGGAAACCCACCCGCTTGCGGGTATCGTATGGTGAATACATAGCTATACGAGGCGAACGAGGGGAACTGAAACATCTAAGTACCCTTAGGAAAAGAAATCAACCGAGATTCCCTAAGTAGCGGCGAGCGAAAGGGGATTAGCCCTTAAGTTATTTTGGTGTTAGTAGAAGGCTCTGGAAAGAGCCGCCGTAGAGGGTGATAGCCCCGTATACGAAAATGCCATTATAGTGAAAACGAGTAGGACGGGACACGTGATATCCTGTCTGAATATGGGGGGACCATCCTCCAAGGCTAAATACTCCTGACTGACCGATAGTGAACCAGTACCGTGAGGGAAAGGCGAAAAGAACCCCTGTGAGGGGAGTGAAATAGATCCTGAAACCGTGTACGTACAAGCAGTGGGAGCGGACTTAGTTCCGTGACTGCGTACCTTTTGTATAATGGGTCAACGACTTATTTTCAGTAGCAAGGTTAAGCATGTAGTGGAGCCGTAGGGAAACCGAGTCTTAATAGGGCGTTTAGTTGCTGGGAATAGACCCGAAACCGGGCGATCTATCCATGAGCAGGTTGAAGGTTGAGTAACATCAACTGGAGGACCGAACCCACATCCGTTGAAAAGGCTGGGGATGACTTGTGGATAGGAGTGAAAGGCTAATCAAGCTCGGAGATAGCTGGTTCTCCTCGAAAGCTATTTAGGTAGCGCCTCGTATCTCACCATTGGGGGTAGAGCACTGTTTGGGCTAGGGGGTCATCCCGACTTACCAACCCCATGCAAACTCCGAATACCAATGAGTGCAATTACGGGAGACACACGGCGGGTGCTAACGTCCGTCGTGGAAAGGGAAACAACCCAGACCGTCAGCTAAGGTCCCAAAGTTACAGTTAAGTGGGAAACGATGTGGGAAGGCTTAGACAGCTAGGAGGTTGGCTTAGAAGCAGCCATCCTTTAAAGAAAGCGTAATAGCTCACTAGTCGAGTCGGCCTGCGCGGAAGATATAACGGGGCTCAAACTGTACACCGAAGCTACGGATGCTTAATTTATTAGGCATGGTAGAGGAGCGTTCTGTAAGCCGTTGAAGGTCAAGCTGTAAGGCAGGCTGGAGGTATCAGAAGTGCGAATGTTGACATGAGTAACGATAAGGGGAGTGAAAAACTCCCCCGCCGGAAGACCAAGGTTTCCTGTCCCATGTTAATCAGGGCAGGGTGAGTCGGCCCCTAAGGCGAGGCAGAAATGCGTAGTCGATGGAAAACAGGTTAATATTCCTGTACCGATGTATATTGCGATGGAGAGACGGAGAAGGCTAGGCCAGCACAGCGATGGTTGTCTGTGTTTAAGGCGGTAGGTTAGGTGCTTAGGCAAATCCGGGCACCTCCCTTTAGTGGGAAGATCGAGAACTGATGACGAGCCCTCTTTTGGGCGAAGTGGTTGATGCCATGCTTCCAGGAAAACTTCTAAGCTTCAGATATACATTGACCGTACCCCAAACCGACACAGGTGGTCAGGTAGAGAATACCAAGGCGCTTGAGAGAACTCGGGTGAAGGAACTAGGCAAAATGGTACCGTAACTTCGGGAGAAGGTACGCCGGCCGGTGTGAAGGACTTGCTCCGTAAGCACTAGTCGGTCGAAGATACCAGGTGGCTGCGACTGTTTATTAAAAACACAGCACTCTGCAAACACGAAAGTGGACGTATAGGGTGTGACGCCTGCCCGGTGCTTGAAGGTTAATTGATGGGGTTAGCGCAAGCGAAGCTCTTGATCGAAGCCCAAGTAAACGGCGGCCGTAACTATAACGGTCCTAAGGTAGCGAAATTCCTTGTCGGGTAAGTTCCGACCTGCACGAATGGCGTAACGATGGCCACACTGTCTCCACCCGAGACTCAGTGAAATTGAAATCGCAGTGAAGATGCTGTGTATCCGCGGCTAGACGGAAAGACCCCGTGAACCTTTACTATAGCTTCACAGTGAACTTTGAACCTATTTGTGTAGGATAGGTGGGAGGCTTTGAAGATAGGACGCTAGTTCTATTGGAGCCAATCTTGAAATACCACCCTGGTATGTTTGAGGTTCTAACTCAGGTCCATTATCTGGATCGAGGACACTGTGTGGTGGGTAGTTTGACTGGGGCGGTCTCCTCCCAAAGAGTAACGGAGGAGCACGAAGGTGTGCTCAGCATGGTCGGAAATCATGCGTAGAGTGTAAAGGCAAAAGCACGCTTAACTGCGAGACAGACACGTCGAGCAGGTACGAAAGTAGGTCTTAGTGATCCGGTGGTTCTGTATGGAAGGGCCATCGCTCAACGGATAAAAGGTACTCCGGGGATAACAGGCTGATACCGCCCAAGAGTTCACATCGACGGCGGTGTTTGGCACCTCGATGTCGGCTCATCACATCCTGGGGCTGAAGCCGGTCCCAAGGGTATGGCTGTTCGCCATTTAAAGTGGTACGCGAGCTGGGTTTAGAACGTCGTGAGACAGTTCGGTCCCTATCTGCCGTGGACGTTTGAGATTTGAGAGGAGCTGCTCCTAGTACGAGAGGACCGGAGTGGACGAACCTCTGGTGTTCCGGTTGTCACGCCAGTGGCATTGCCGGGTAGCTACGTTCGGACGGGATAACCGCTGAAAGCATCTAAGCGGGAAGCCTCCCTCAAGATAAGATCTCACTGGGACATAAGTCCCCTAAAGAGCCGTTCGAGACTAGGACGTTGATAGGTTGGGTGTGTAAGTGCTGTGAGGCATTGAGCTAACCAATACTAATTGCTCGTGAGGCTTGACCATATAACACCAAAGTGGTTTTAAAGAATAATACTTTAAAAACACAGACACAGATTACGATACACATCAGCAATGATGAACATCGGTTTAACCTTGATTATTGTTATTTCAAAAAAGAATTGTTAAAGATCCAAGCATGTCTTCGCGTGTTTTGGTGGGAAGAAACAGAGGATAGACATTATCATCTAAAGACACCACCGGAACGAACGCAGCAGAATTGCTTGACGATCATAGAGGCGTTGAACCACCTGATCCCATCCCGAACTCAGAAGTGAAAAG
Source organism: Marinomonas maritima (assembly GCF_024435075.2). NCBI lineage: Bacteria > Pseudomonadati > Pseudomonadota > Gammaproteobacteria > Oceanospirillales > Oceanospirillaceae > Marinomonas > Marinomonas maritima. Next base: position 700,708 of record NZ_JAMZEG020000002.1, read on the forward strand.
CGCCATCGCCGATGGTAGTGTGGGAGATCCCATGTGAGAGTAGGTCGTCGTCAAGCTTAAATTAAGAGAATCCTGATAGAATTATCAGGCAATTGAGTATTTAGTTTTATTAGACGATTTCTAATAAAGCAAATCAGTTTTCTTGATGATCATAGAGGCGTTGAACCACCTGATCCCATCCCGAACTCAGAAGTGAAAAGCGCCATCGCCAATGGTAGTGTGGGAGATCCCATGTGAGAGTAGGTCGTTATCAAGATTTAATTTATAAAAAAACCCGATAGATCACTCTATCGGGTTTTTTTATGTTTAAAATAAATCAAATCACTACTTTAATTTGTACTAGCTCAGACCTAATCTGACAGTTAGCTCATTTTGAACTGATGTCTGTCAGTATAGATCGGGGTTAAGTTCTTTTCAGCCCAGACCGCTTTTCCATCAAGTAATGTATCAGTGGTGCCCTTCCATAACACACTTTTCTCTGATGAGTTCGGTCATTATTGTAATAGGCTATCCATTCGTCCAGATCTTTTTGCAGAACCTCTAAACTATCGTAAAGTTTCTTACGAAACGCCACCTGATAAAGCTCATTCATCTTCGGGCTGAGGTGCATTTTAAGGGCTCTTGATTGGGTTTTGTTAATAATATCCATCGACGACCAAGCTTTCTTTAAAACGGGTGTCAGGCTCCGATAACCTTCTGTTCGCTCCTTTGAGTTGTTTCCGATCTAGATACTTAATTTGAGCTTCCAACTCTTGTCAAGGGAGCCCAGCTATAGCTTTTTTTGATACCTCAACTCAGAAATGGCTATTACTCTTCTTGAAAAACTCCCTTTATAATATTTAGACAATTATTAAAAACTTATGCTGAATTGTCGTAATTTTTATAGCAGTTATCTGGTGATATACGGATATTTATAAATAACTACATTTTTTAAACATGGCACGGTGGCTGTGCGATCAAAAAAATAGTAGATAAGCGGAGTAGTAAAGATGCCTGTGTTTTGGCGTAATGTGTTAAAGCGAGTTTGGGGCGTAGATGCGCAATTAAGTTCACTTGATGGAGAATACGATCTTAACTTACTCGCAACGGGTCAGCGAAATTATGTATTAAAAGTTATGCGTCCAAGTTGTGAAGAGAGTTTTATTGATCTTCAGTGCCGTGCCTTCAACCATTTGCGTCAACATGCCCAAGATTTACCTATCCCTGATATTATTAAGACACTAGAAGGTGAATTATATACACGCGTTAAAGACGAAAATGGCGAAAACCGTATAGTTTGGTTACTTGAGAAAATAGAAGGAGTCACTTATGCATGCTTCGGTGCTAAAAATAATGCCCTTCGTTATGAACTAGGCGCGACTGTGGGAGAAATGGATAGAGCTTTACAAGGCTTTACTCACCCAGCGTTGGTGCGCGACTTTAAATGGAACCTTTGTCAAGCTCAGTGGATAGCTGGCCATATTGACACTATTGTACCTGCCTCACGCAATGTCATTATTCAACAGATTATCGACGGCTATTACTCCATTCATTCTTCTCTTCTGAAGTTGCCGCAAGGTGCTATTCACAATGATGTGAATGATTACAACATTCTTATTCAAGGTTCGCTGACTCAATCACAGAGAGTCAGCGGTATTATTGACTTGGGTGATATGTGTTCAGGTCCTAGAATTTGTGATTTAGCGATTAGCTCAGCATATTTGGTATTGGATTGTGCAGAACCAGTAAAAGCACTTGAAGCGCTAGTGAGCGGTTACCATAGTCGGTATCCTCTGACGACAGAAGAAATAGAAATGCTATGGCCTTTACTCCGTATGCGCCTTGCGGTCAGTGTTGTTAACTCCATGTTAATGGCAAAAGAAACCCCAGATGATCCTTATGTCGTAATCAGTCAGGCTCCTGCTTGGACATTTTTAGAAAATCATCGCCTTGACGAAAAAATGCTTTCCACTCGCCTACGCGTTGTCTGTGGTTTTCCTATTACTGACAGTGCACCACGAGTTACTGCTTGGTTGAAGAGAAAGAAAGGGTGCTTTGCTCAAGTGTTGGGACAAAATCTAACAGATGCTCCCATGCATTCGCTTTCTGTAGAAGCTTGTACCACTCCGAGTAATCCTTTTGCCATTACTTCACAAGAGGCTAGCACTATCGGTTGTGATTACGGCTACGGTGACGCTCAAGAGGAAAGTATATGGCTAGGATACTACAATGAACCGCGTTTAATTTACACGGAGGACGCGTTTCGCAAAGGGCCTTATAAAGCGAGTAATCGACGTACTGTCCATTTAGGTGTGGATGTTTTTGCACCCGCTACGACTTTGGTATATACGCCATTGGACTCTAAAGTTGTTTGCAGTGAAAGTAGTGACGTTTATCTAGATTATGGTGGTATGGTGATTCTCAGTCACTTAAGTGACGACGGCGATTGTTTTTATACGCTATACGGGCATTTAGACCCTACTTCTATTAATCATTTGGTTCCTGGACAATTACTCAGCAGTGGAACTGCGTTTGCAAAATTGGGTGATGTTGATGTCAACGGAGGATGGAATCCTCATCTACATTTTCAGTTGGCATTGAGTTTAGAGGGAATCGGTCACGACTGGCCTGGGGCTGCTGATCCAGATGAGTTGGTACTGTGGAACGCGATTTTCCCTAATCCTGCCTCATTATTAAATCTCAGCGATAAAAAAACCTGTTTTGTGCCTACTCAAAAGGCAGAAATACTTAATCAACGTAAAGCAAAATTTGGCGACAATTTGAAATTAACCTATTCAGATCCTGTTATGTTTATGCGTGGCTGGAAGCATCATTTGTTTGATGAATGGGGGCGTCCTTACCTAGACAGTTACAACAATGTACCTCATGTCGGGCATGCACATCCGCGTATTCAGCAAGTCGCTGCGGATCAGCTACTGCGAATGAACTCGAACACCCGCTACTTGCACCCCGCACAAATTGCTTTTGCCGATAAAGTGTTAAGTCGTATGCCCAAGAGCTTAGATGTCTGCTTCTTTGTCAATTCTGGCACTGAGGCAAACGAATTAGCGTTGCGTTTGGCGCGTGCTCACACTGGCGGTAAAGATATGATTACCCCAGATCATGGTTACCATGGCAATACAACAGGGGCAATTGATATATCTGCTTATAAATTCAATGCCAAAGGCGGTGTAGGCCAAGCAGACTGGGTGCAATTAATAGATGTCGCCGATGACTATCGAGGGCGTTACCGTCGCGATGATCCTCAATGTGCTGAAAAGTACGCTGCACAAGTGGATAATGCACTGGCGAATATTAAACAAAGACATGGCAAGCTTGCTGGTTTTATTGCTGAAACCTTCCCAAGTGTTGGCGGTCAAATTATTCCTCCACAAGGTTATCTAAAAAGTGTTTATGCACGTGTTCGAGCAGTAGGCGGTGTATGTATTGCTGATGAAGTGCAGACTGCCTTAGGGCGTTTAGGTGAATATTATTTTGCTTTTGAACAACAGCAGGTTGTGCCTGATATTGTGGTATTAGGTAAGCCTATTGGCAATGGTCATCCAATCGGCGTACTCGTCACTAGTCGAGCTATTGCTGATAGTTTTGCCCAAGGACCTGAATATTTTTCTACCTTTGGCGGCTCTAATCTATCCTGCAGGATCGGTAAGGAAGTACTGGACATCGTTGATGACGAAAACTTAATGGACAACGCTCTGCAAATGGGTAATTTACTTCTTGATGGTTTGCATAGCTTACATGACAAGTATGACATTGTCGGTGATGTACGTGGTCAAGGCTTATTTATCGGGTTGGATTTAGTAACAGACAAAGAGAGCCGCACACCAGGCACAGATATCGCTGATTACGTTAAAAACCGCATGCGTGAGAATCGAATTTTAATGGGAACAGAAGGGCCAGCAGATAATATTCTTAAAATTCGTCCACCAATGTGCATTGAACGCCAAGATGTGCTGATGATTCTAAATGTTATGGATAAGGTGCTAGCAGAAGCCCAGAGTTTGATAAATATGAAAGATTAGGGGCTTTTAGAAAGTAGGTGATAGGTGGCTATCTTTTTGACAATCGTTTATTAAAATCTGTTTACGAATATCTGACATGGCTTAATTCATTTCTTTAAACAGTAGATGCTAAGGGGGATTAGTATCTACTGTTTAAATAGTGGGCTTCCCCAATATAAGGCACCAGCAACGAAAAAAACTATTTTGGTGCCGCTCTAAGCCTGTTCTCGCATGATAAGAGGTAATCCAAGACACAGCTAAATCGACGTAGAAGTGAGTGCAAAATTACATAACCCAATTAGGCCGTGAAGGTTAAAACACGGTGATTTACTGATACTGTATTCCTGCCTATATACAACCAAACTGGGTCCATACCAAAGTGTCTATCTATGTTTCATCAAATGAAACAGAGGAAAGTATAATGAAATGGTTTATTAATACCTTTTACAAGGTGGTTGAGGTTCAAAAGGAAAAACTCGTCAGGGGAAGTGAATATCCAACAAGGATGGCAAGGATAGAACGCTTGGGTGAGTATTAAATTGACATTTAAACGATAAAAAAGATACCAACGGTTGTCTGGAACTTTTGTTCAGATAAGCGCTAAGCCTCCCGTACTCCTTGTCCTATTTTTGATATCTCTACCATAATTTTTTGTTTGAAATCACATTAGCGGGAGAATTATAATTACACATCTAAATATGTCTTGATAAATATTGCCTTTTTATTTAGTGTGAACTAACATTTTTCTACTTATTTAGCCACTTTTATAACAAATATGAGGTTTATCATGAAAGGAACACTAAAGAGATACGTTATATCTCTAATTACTTTTTCAGTTGCGCTTTTTTCTGTAACGGCGTCTGCGAATACATTAGATAAGATAAAAGGTGAAGGCACTGTGACGATCGGTGTTGCTAATGAAGTACCTTACGGCTACACGACGCCTGATGGTGAACCTGCTGGTGAAGCACCTAGCATTGCCGTCCAAGTTTTGAACGATTTGGGTGTAGATAATGTAAAAGTTGTAGTTACAGAATTTGGTTCTTTGATTCCTGGTTTGCGTGCTGGACGGTTTGATGTGATTGCTGCTGGTATGTACATTACACCAAAACGTTGTAAGCAAATTTTATTCTCAAACCCAACATACAGCATAGGTGAGGGCTTTTTGGTTCAAAATGGCAATCCTAAAGAGCTAAAGGGTTACGATAACATTGATGCTAAATCTGTGAAGTTAGGTGTGATGTCAGGCTCTGTTGAGTACGGTTATGCTCGTGATTTTGGCATTGATTTAAGCAAAATTGTCACTCTTCCAGATTATCCATCTGGTGTTGCAGCCCTTAAATCAGGTCGTATTGATGCTCTAGCTGGTACTAGTTTGACGATGGCATCGTTGGCTCAGAAAGACGATCGTGTTGAATTGGCTCAGCCTTTTACACCTCTTATGATTAAGGGCAAATCAGTTAAAGGCTATGGTGGCTTCGGTTTCCGTCCAGCAGATACGGCTTTACGTGATGCCTTTAATACAGAATTGAAAGGTTTCATCGATACGAAAGAGCACATTGCAATGGTAGAGCCTTACGGTTTTGGTAAGCATACTTCTCCTGGTGAAATGACCGCCAAAAAATTGTGTCAATAACACTGGGGAATTAGACTCATGGAATTTGGAGAAATTGTCTCCGTATTACTCCAGGGGGCCATTGTCACAATAGAAATTGTGGCTATGGCGTTGCCTCTCGCCGTGTTAATGGCATTCAGCTTCGGATTGATTCGCCTTTATGCTCCAGCACCCTTCAAACAAATTGCCATTGCTTATATTGAGTTTTTTCGTGGTACATCGGCGCTAATTCAGTTGTATTGGATTTATTTTGTTTTGCCATTTTTTGGTATAACCATTGATGCCATGACAGCGGCTGTTGTTGCCTTAGGTCTGAATATTGGTGCGTACGGTACAGAAGTTGTTCGTGGTGCTATTCAATCTGTGCCAAAAGGGCAGTATGAAGCGTCGATTGCATTAAACTTCACTGCTTCACAACGATTGTGGCGCATCATCATGCCGCAGGCTTTGGTTAATATGATTCCGCCTTTTGGTAATTTGGCTATTGAATTAGTAAAAGCGACCTCGTTAGTTTCTCTGATTACGATTGGAGATTTGACCTTTAAAGCCAAAATGTTAGCCGATACAACTTTACAGGTTGGCGAGATCTTCGGTGTCGTGTTGTTATTTTATTTTGTTATGGCTCAATTCCTAGTCTTCTTTATTAGACGTTTAGAAACACACCTTAGTAAAGGTTTAGGTCGTGGAGGGCTACATTCATGAATGGATTTCATTGGGACTGGGCGTTTACATGGGAAGTGCTTCCCATGATTTTGTCAGCGGCAAAAGTAACCTTATTGGCGACATTGCTGGGTAGTATTTTTGCGATTGTGATGGGGTTGGTATTTGCCTTGTTGCGTCGTAATAATAGCCGAATATTGCGTATCTCGACTTATTGGGTTGTTGAATTTATTCGTAGTACACCTTTGCTTGTGCAGATTTTCTTTCTCTATTATGTGATGCCAGAATTTGGGATCAGTATGTCGCCACTTGCGACTGGCGTATTTGCTTTGGGTCTTCACTATGGTGCGTATTTATCGGAAGTCTTTCGTAGTGGTATTGATGGCATTGAAAAAGGCCAATGGGAAGCCGCTAGAGCATTAAATTTAACCATTTTTGATACTTACAAAGATATTGTGCTTCCTCAAGCTATTCGTCCGATGATACCGGCGACAGGGAATTACATCATTGCCATGTTTAAAGAAACCCCTCAGCTTTCTGCCATTACATTGTTGGAAATGTTGCAGATGGCAAAGATTATTGGTTCCGAAAACTTCCGTTATCTAGAGCCGTTTACCTTGGTTGGGATTTTGTATCTCGTGTTTAGTCTTTTAGCAGCCTACGGTATTCATCAGGTTGAAAGACGCTTTCCAAAAGAAGGATTTAGTTTGAAATGAGTGCGCCAATTATTGAATTCAAAAATGTTAAAAAATGCTTTGGTGAAACGGTCATTTTCAGTGATTTTAACTTCAAAGTGGAAGAAAACGAGATTGTATCAATCATCGGACCAAGTGGTTCGGGTAAAAGTACCTTGCTGCGAATTTTGATGACATTAGAAGGCATCGATGGCGGTTACATAAACGTAGCAGGTGAGTCGCTTTGGCACATGCCTTGGCAAGGTCAGTATGTGCCAGCCAATAACAAGCATTTGCATAAAATGCGTAATCACCTTGGTATGGTGTTCCAGCACTTTAATTTGTTTCCTCACATGACAGTGAAGCGCAACATCACAGAAGCACCAATGCGAGTAAAAGGTGTTTCGCGGGCAGAAGCCGAGAAATTTGCAGAAAAATTACTGCAGTTGGTGGGCCTGGCTGATAAAGCCGACAGTTATCCAAATGATTTATCTGGTGGTCAAAAACAACGAGTGGGCATTGCCCGTGCACTTGCGATGAAGCCCTCTATTTTATTACTGGATGAAATTACCTCAGCTTTAGACCCTGAATTAGTAGATGAAGTGTTGGATGTTATTCGTAATCTGGTGAAAGAAGAAAGCTTTACTATGTTGTTGGTAACCCATGAAATGTATTTTGCTCGTGAAATCAGTGATCGAGTGTGCTTCTTTGATAAAGGTGCGATAGTAGAAGAAGGCGAGCCAGAAGCTATTTTTACACAACCAAAAGAAGAGCGAACCAAGGCTTTTCTGAATGCTTATATTGGACAATAGTTTTCAATAGCAATCCAAAACGTATTTTTTAGTATCTATTGATAAGGCTCCTAAGCAGGCGCCTTATTTTTTGGTCGTGACAAGTGACGTACTCTGCACGGATAATGGCTGAATATCTTATGGAGTATTGATTAAATGACACCCTTATATAGTGTGATCTTTTTAACCTTGTTTGCCGGCTTGGCAATGCCATTGGGCGCATTGATTGCCCATTTTGAGCGTATTAGGCCTGAATGGTTAGAAACTGAATTAATGCACGGCGTTACTGCATTTGGTGGCGGGGCTTTGCTGTCCGCTATTGCATTAGTTCTTGTACCCGAAGGTGTTCAGCATTTTGTTCCTTGGTCTGCTGCTTTATTGTTTTTATTGGGTGGTACGACTTTCATGTGGTTGGATATTCAGCTATCCAAAGGTCAAACCTCTATGAGTCAGTTGGTGGCTATGTTGGCTGATTTTATTCCCGAATCTCTGGCGTTGGGTGCGGCATTTGCATTAGGCACTATTAATGGTGTGCTGCTTGCGACGCTTATTGCAATGCAAAACCTTCCTGAGGGCTTTAATTCTTTTCGAGAACTAAAAGCATCCTCACATTATCGTCCATCTACTATCATTCTTTGTTTCGTGTTGCTGGCATTGTGTGGACCAATAGCGGGTGTTGTCGCACATGTTTGGCTTGCTGAATGGCCTGCGGTGGTATCGGGAATCATGTTATTTGCCTCGGGTGGAATTTTATATGCTGTGTTTCAAGACATTGCTCCTCAGGTTACTTTGGAGAAGCACTGGGCGCCACCAATGGGTGCGGTAATGGGGTTCGCGCTTGGTTTGGTGGGTTATATGTTAGTGCAATAATAAAATATAGATAAAAATGTATACAAAAATACTTTTTTTGAAATATAGTGAGTACTCATTTTAAGCGATATAGGTCGTAGGGTTGTGCTCAAAATATTAAAGGATTTCAGTTTGAGTGCACTGGTCGCAGGCTTTGTGGCGGTGCTCATTGGTTTCGCAAGTTCAGTCGCGATTGTCTTTCAGGCGGCGCAAGCTGCTGGTGCTGACTCTAATACAATCGTGTCTTGGATTATGGCGCTTGGTTTTGGTATGGGTGTAACCTGTTTCTTCCTTTCTTTATGGTACAGATCGCCTGTCATTACCGCTTGGTCGACACCCGGAGCTGCATTGCTAGCAACAAGTTTGGGGACCATTAGTTATGCTGAAGCGATTGGCGTATTTGTCTTTGCGGGCTTATTAACTCTGTTAACAGGTGTGTCAGGTTTGTTTGATAAAGTCATGCGTTTGGTTCCCTTACCGCTTGCTTGTGCCATGTTAGCTGGAGTGCTTTTTAAATTCGGCCTTTCTATTTTTGACGCTATGATGAGTGATGTTTTTCTTGTCGGTATTATGTTGGTCACTTATTTGGTGAGCAAGCGGCTTATTCCACGTTATGCGGTGCTGTTTGTATTGATGGCTGGTGTTGCATTTGTACTTGAAAAATCTGATGGTCAGCTTCTGTCTAATATTCCTGTTGAGCTTGGTTCTCTTGTTTGGGTTTGGCCTGAATGGAATATTAGTGCACTGATTGGAATTGGTGTACCTCTTTATATTGTGACCATGACGTCTCAAAATATCCCTGGTGTTGCAGTAATGCGCAGTAGTGGCTATCAAACACCGGTTTCTCCTCTCATTAGCTGGACTGGATTCATGTCAATTTTTTTAGCACCTTTGGGCGGTTTTGCTTTCAATTTAGCCGCGATCACAGCGGCAATTTGTTCTGGTGATGAATGTCATAAAGACCCTAAACGACGTTATATTGCAGGACTATCAGCCGGTGTATTCTATTTGTTAGCGGGCTTGGCTGGTACGTCTGTCGTGGCATTATTCTCCATTTTTCCAGCCACTATGATTGCTGCATTAGCTGGTATTGCTTTATTGGGAACTATCGGGATGAATTTAAAAAATGCCATGGCGGATGACTCTAATCGAGAAGCAGCATTGGTCACTTTTTTAGTTACCGTCTCGGGAGTTTCATTTGGTGGTATCGCGTCGGCTTTTTGGGGAATTTTATTTGGTGTTATATGTCTTCTAATATCCAATATTAAGCTTAAGTAAAGGTGTTGCTTAGTGGACATTACCCAGAAAATTAAAGAACATATTGTTAATGGTGAACTTCCAAGAGGTGTACCTCTTCGTCAAGCGGAACTGTCAGCGCTTTATGGTGTGAGCCGAATACCGATTAGAGATGCACTTCTGTCATTAAGAGCTGAAGGTTGGCTTGCCCCTCACGGTAAAGCGGGTGTGATGATACCCGCTCTTAATTGGAAAGAGGCAGAGGATCTTTGCTTAATGCGGGCTGAGCTTGAGTGTCTTTTGTTTGAAATGGCGTTTGATAATATTCAAGAAGTGAATGTTAAAGAAGCGAGAGGCTTTCTTGTAGATTTAGACCATGAAAATTTAACATTAGTGGATCGAGGGGAGCTTAATTGGCAGTTTCATAATGCGTTGTATCAAGTGGCCAATAGACCGACACTTCAAAGAGTAGTGGAGGGGTTAAATAAACAGGCTGTTCGCTATCTCGGCTTTCAGTATGGACCTTTGGGCTATCGATCAATAAGTCAGGATCAGCACATCGCTTTGCTTCTCCTTATTGAGTCAAAAAATAAGCCGGCTGCGCTCAATCATTTGAGGCTGCACATTGAGCAAGCAGGAAAGTTGTTATCAGAATATCTGAAGAAAATTTCATCTCAATAGTATTCAACGAAGAGCTTTTCTGATGCTTGAGGTAGGTAGACGGTAAGGCTTGCACCACCAAGTGACAAAGAAGATTCCTTTTTTATAAAGCCGCATACATCATCAACAACGTGCGCTGAGGCTGATAATTCAGCAAAATACAATCCTAAGCCAGTGTTAACCTCAAAGATATTTTCTGGTTGCTCTTCTATATGCACAAAGCCTTCACCATCGTCTTCTATAGAGATTATTAGAAAATTTCTTTCCTGTTTTGCACTTAGAATGATTTTTGATTTTGCAAAACGAAAAGCATTATATACCGCAGTACTAACGACCGCTGTCATCAGTCGTTCATCAAATATGCCTGTTAGACTAGCATCGCAGTGGTAGTCTAGGGCTAGGTTTTTTGCATTGGCGGACGGTTGTAAGGCGAATACTTGATCATCTAAAAACTCATCGATTGAAAAAGTGTCAACATGGAGGTCGTAACCATTTGACGCAAGTCTGTAGAGGTAGAGGTATTCGACCCATTCGTCATTTAATTTTTTAAGCGACTCTTCTATCAATATGATTTTACTTTGGTTTGGGTCATGGCTGTCTGTTGTGTCTTTCAGGCCTTGTAGTTGGTAAAGCAGGGTACCTACTTGGTTTTTACTTTCATGTATTGCACTAGCAAGAATGGTACTAATATTCATTTTTTTCATCTCTAGCCTCCAAAAGCTTTGTTATAGGCAGAGCTTTGTTTTTTTGTTGGCGGCGTAGCGCCGCCTGAGGTTGCTTCGCTAAGCCAAGCTTCGAATATTTGCTTGGAGGTTGATGTGTCTTTTTCTGCTAAATAAACGTCTATTTCATAACTGTATGTTTTTGCTTTACTCTCCATGTCATCAAAAAATGACTCATGGACTTTCTTAAGAGTGCTTTCGAAGTTGTCTTTTTGTCGTGGCAGTAATGGGCCACTGTCCGCTATTCTAGCGAGGGATTCTAAATGTTTCAGATAAACTTCAGCCGTGTTATAGCAAGAATATTTAGCTAAAAAGACGGCTCTTCGATACGCCATTTCAGCGGTTGTTGGATCATTTAGTGATAAACTGATTTTCCCCAGCTCCATTTGGCGAAGAATGTTTTTGGGTGATCTGCCTATTGCTTCAACTAGAGTCGCTTGAGCTTCCTCAGGCTTCCCCTGAACAACTTGAATTTTTGCAAGCCAATCATAGGCACTGACAAAGAACCGGTTATCAAACATTAGTTGCCGAAAGTTCTGCTCCGCTTTTTCCAATTCGCCCATGAAAAAATAGGATTTAGCTTTGCCGAATAATGCCCAAGGCATTTTTCGACTTTTTAATGTGTTGTTGAATAAAGACAGCGCTTTTTTGTATTCTTTTATCTCTAGCAGGCTTTCGCCTATGACTCTTTCACATTTACCAATTAGTGCAGGGTGTTTTTTTATTACCCGTTTTGCGGCAGCAATCGCTTCTTCGTAATTATTTGAATCAAGCGCAACATTCACGTCATACAATTTTTCTTTTGTTTCTAATAATTTACTGAGACGCCTTTGCAAAACAGCTTGAGAGAAAGGTTTCGTAATGTAGCCATCAGGCTGATATTCGATGGCGCCCATGACCATTTCAATTGATGTTTCGGCGGTGACCATTAAATAAGTGGCTGTGTTTGGTATGAGTTTAGAATGTCTCACTTCTTCTAAAAGTTGTTGTCCATCTTTGCCGTTACCTAGGTTGTAATCAGATAGAATGACATCAAAAGTTCGATTTCTCAGAAGCTCAATAGCCGTTTCTGCTTTCATGGCAATATCAATTGAGGTAAAACCAAAATCGGTTAGCATTTTTCTCTGCATGATTCTGGCTTCTGCCATATCTTCTATGAGTAACGCTTTTTTCTTAGAGAAGTCTTGTTGTGCCATAAATAATTACATTCCACGTCTAGCAATTATAAAAAGGATTTATTTGGATCAATCACGAGATCTTCCGAAAAAATTTCGTCCTCTTCTGAGGTTTGCTGAGGAATAGAATAAGATTCACTCGCCCATGCTCCCAAGTCAATCAACTTACATCTTGCACTACAAAATGGACGGTCTGGATTTTCTTTAGACCAAGGTGTTTTTTTTTGGCACGTTGGGCAGGCAACTAAGGTTGCGGTATTACTATTTAACATGATAACAACTCTAAAATATTTTGGTGCAATTTGAAGACTTTAGCATTCATTTCAACAATATTACCAGCGTTTTCCAAGACTAGATCAGCCCTCTCAATGCGTTCACTGTTGCTTAATTGTGTTCTCATGATTTTTTCAGCGCTTTCTTGGCTTATCTTGTCTCTGCTCATGACACGTTGAATCTGTATATGTGCAGGAACATCAATCGCGACCACTAACTTACATATAGCGTCTTGTTTTGTCTCAAATAGTAGGGGATGAACAAGTAATGTATATGTTGAGGAGGTGGCATTGAGTTGTACTTTTATTTCATCACGAATGGCGGGATGTGTTAATGCTTCTAGCCATACTCTCTCTTCTGGCTGATTGAAGATTATAGTGCGTAAGGCGCTTCGGTTCAGGTTGCCGTCATTTAATAATATGTGATCACCATGGCGCTGATGAATTTTACTTAAGCAAGCCGATTCTGGCTGAACAACGAGTCTTGCGACATCATCAGCGTCGACACTTTGAATGCCTAATTTATTGAAGCACTTTGTAATTGTGCTCTTGCCCGAGCCAATGCCACCAGCAAGGCCAATGATCGGTGGAGTAGTATCAGTCATAGGTTATAAATAAAACATCAGCATGCCAGAAAGAATTAAAAATGGGCCAAATGCCATGTGTTTAGATCCATCTTTATTAAATAACAGAGTGTATAGGATTCCGGTTAAACTTGCACAAAGTAACAGGGGCGCTAAGCTTGAAAATCCAAGCCAAGCGCCAAGTGCCGCGATGAGCTTTACATCGCCTAGTCCTATGCCTTCCTGTTCTCTAAATGTTAAATAAAACCATCGCAATGAGAAGATAAGGCTATAGCCTATTAACATTCCCAATACACTGTTTTCCAGTGTGCTTGAAAGTAAGTGGAGTAATAAACCACATACCAATATTATTGTGCTGCATTCATCGGGTATTAGTTTATGTACTGCATCAATGCATGCTGCTGTTATTAAAGCACTTACTAATACAGTCTGCAGCATGAGCTGATAGACGTCTTCATACAGCCATAACAGAGGAAGACAGAAAACAAGGTGTAGAAGCTCGATCGTAGGATAATGAGAAGGGATCTTTTTTTGACAGTAGCGGCATTTTCCCTTGAGTAATAAATAACTCAGTAGAGGAATCAAATCTTGCCACCCAAGTATCTGTCCACAATGTGAGCAGTGAGATCGAGTGTTACTTAGTCGGACTGGAGGAAGTTTGTTAAAAGGCAGTGAAAGATAGTCATGCGCTTCTTTTTCCCATAAGTAAGCGTACTTCATTGGCCACCGGGAGATAAAAGCCGCGGAATAACTACCAATACTTAAGACTGTCAATGCGTAAAAAAAACATTCTAATATGAATGTATCCATTTAAGGCGTCTCAAGCAGCGGTGCATATAAAGCAATCAGAGCAGAAGTAACAAACCCACCGGCGATAAATAGACACACTGCGGGAATGAGCTTCTCAAGCAAAGAAATGTTTTTTTGCCAGCGTTTCTCGTGTTCTTTTTTGGCAAGAATGAGTGCTCTTTCAATGTTGCCATCTTGCTCCGCAGAATGAAGGGCGATGGCCGATTTATTAGGAAACCACGACTTTGGAAAACTAGCTGCATAATTATTTCCAAGGCGGAGTGTGTAATACACCGTATAAATTTCTTGTTTCATTGGCGCGTATTGGAAGTACTCCGGCATTCTTTTTAGTGCCTGTTGCAAAGTGAGCCCTGTTTTTTGCGTTGTACTTAATAGAGAGAAAAGCTTGGTTAGGCGAAAAGTTGCACTGTATTTCTCTAGCCAATAACAAGCATGACCTTTATGAAGGCTATGGATGATTACGAGTTGAATAGCGCTACATACTATATAAATAGACATGTCGCTAATGAATTCAAAAACATAGTTACCCATAGATGTTGACCGAAATATACGGTTCACGATCATAATAATTAACGCGATTTGAATGATGCAAAACGGGTAAATAATGGCTCTTAATAATCGTTTTGACCAATCTAGTAATGTTTTTAGCTGTTCAATAGAAACAGAAAGGCTTTGTTCACAGTCTTCTCTTGTGCCGTGAGAGTTGAGTAAATGGCAATAGGGAGAGGCGGCTGATTTTGTCAGATGATTTAAAGCTTCATTGAAGAGAACACCGCGCTCTAACTCACTCAATATTGCCTTGCTTGTCATCGCGATAGTAGGGTGTGTTGATGATAAAGAAAAATGAGTGATGGCTTGATTCAGTTGCAGGCCAGAATGCAGAGCACTCTGTATTTCTTCGTAAAAAGTCTGCAATGCTTTGTAATCCAGTTTTTTTGGATTCCAGTGGGTAATAGAAACTTGCCAGTGACCATCTTTTATATAATCAAAAAGTACCTTGCTTTCGGATATCCCATGCCTGTAATCGATTTTGTCATTTTGATGTTTGATTTTATACCAAGGCAATTTGAGCCTCGCTATCTTTATGGATAAAGGTTTGCCATAGGGCGGGAGTAGAAATAAGCGTTTCGTAGTTTTTGGGTAGAGCGTCTTTCCATAGGGGCTGTAAGCCATTAAACACTGGCTGCTGTGAAGCGATTTTATAAAGCATTGATTGGTGAATAATGAGTTTCAAAGAGCTCACTAGGGAGAAAAAGTCTACTTGCCAGCCATGGCAACGATGCATCGCATCGAGTGCTGAGTTTGTATGCAGAGTGGCGAGTACAAGGTGTCCAGTGAGGGCCGCATTAACGGCAAGGTTTGCGGTGATCGCATCTCGTATTTCACCGACCATAATGATATCCGGATCTTGTCTTAAAAAAGATTTCAATAGAGTGGCAGAATCTAATCCAATAGCGTGATTTGGTTCACATTGGAATAACCCCTGAATCTCATACTCAACTGGGTCTTCAATAGTAAAAATGGTTCTTTTGCCATTATTTAAAGAGTCAAGGCACGAATAAAGTGTGGTGCTTTTGCCTGCCCCCGTGGCTCCGCAGACTAAAATTAAGCCGCTGGCACCCTTTAGTGCCGAGTTCAATGTCGTCAGTAATGATGGCTTGATGCCTATATCATTAAGCCCTAAGCGGTTTTTTTCAGGTAATAATCGCATGGCAATTTTTTCACCTTTGACCGTTGCAACAATACTTACTCTAATAAAAGTCTGTCGATTTCGCTCCTCAAATAAAAACTGACCTTCTTGTGTTCTCCTTGTTTCTGATAAGTCTAAATTTGAACGCATTTTGATGCGGTTTATGAGATTACTGCTTTGGGATAAATTAGCGATTTTGCGGAGTAACCCGAAGTTGCGTTGATAGATTGTTACCCCAAGGCTTGAGTGTTCAATATGCACATCGGTCGCATGGCTGCTAACAGCATTGGAGAGTATTTCTTCTAATGTCATTTATCTTCCCCTGCTAAGCTTTGGCATTGCATCGGAAGGATGTTTGAGTCTAAATCAGAGTTGCAATCCCAATTCCTATTTGCATTTCGTGTGTATTTTAGATACTGGTTTTCACTCACTCCCGTGCTGCTATTAAGGCTGATAGTCAGGACTCCTGAGCTGTTATTTTGGCTATTAACAGACAAAGACTTAACGATTGAACCTTTGGATAAGGGGTGTTTTATGAGGTTAAACTCTGACTTGGTTGGAAAGGATCCGTGCAAAAGAATAAATTCCTCAACCATAGATTGATGCTGAGTCGCGAGGTTTTGTGCTTCTATTAATTTTGCTTTGGCAATTTGGCGGGTAAAGGTAGGGGCTGACAGGCTAGCGAGTATTGAGATAATCGCTATCACAACCATGAGCTCTAATAGCGTAAAACCACGCATAGTTAGGCGGGAACGTAACATTCTTCACTCCTTGAAGGTTTTTAGTTATCAGCATCCTGCCAATAAAATTACATTTAATGAAAAAGTCTATAAGAATCAAACAATTTGGTCGAGCACATCTCCGGTCGGCGTCTTTTCTTTATAGCTGGTGGTTTTTGTTTCTTTATTTATACCGTCGATGAGAGGTTCAAGGTCATCTTCTATAAACTCTTCTTCTATATCATGCCACAAATCATTTTTTTTATTTATTGTTTCTTCTTCAATTTTTTTTTGTTTTCTTTGTGAAAGTGCCTGTCCTTGTTCCGATATGGTGACGATAAGGTCGCTTGATGCTTTTGCATTGCGCGTATTCAGAGCCGCTAAGCTAGTATCTTCGTCTGAGCGTAAATCAAAAGTGGTATAGCCAGGCGTGGTCGTACTTGTTGAAGTATGATTTGAAAGCGCTATTGTGTGCGGGAGGCTGCCAGACATTACAATCACCAATCAAACAATGATCAGTAAATGATAATAGGCATTTGGGAATATGTCCAATACAGGTGAAAAATGATGCACCTGTATTGGACTGCAATGTTTATAGGTTCTTAAGTTTTCCGGCTTGGATTGCCGTAATCGCAATGGTGTAGACGATATCATCGACCAAGGCGCCGCGAGACAAATCATTAACTGGTTTGCGAATACCTTGCAGCATCGGTCCTATGCTTACAACATCGGCGCTTCGTTGCACGGCCTTGTAAGTGGTATTGCCGGTATTCAAATCGGGGAAAATAAAGACGGTGGCTTTACCTGCTACCTTACTGTTTGGCGCTTTTTGTTTTGCAACTTTTTCCATAATAGCCGCATCGTATTGCAAGGGGCCATCAATCAAAAGATCAGGACGGAGCTTTTGTGCTATCGCCGTCGCCTCTCTAACTTTATCGACATCATTGCCTGTTCCTGACCCGCCCGTGCTGTAACTAATCATAGCGACTTTAGGGGTGATACCGAACGCCGCTGCAGAATCTGCACTTTGAATGGCGATTTCTGCAAGCTGCTCTGCTGTTGGGTCTGGGTTGATGGCGCAATCCCCGTAAACCAAGACTTGGTCTGGTAAGCACATAAAGAAAACCGATGACACTAAGCTTGCGCCAGGCGATGTTTTGATCAGTTGAAGCGCAGGTCGAATGGTGTTGGCTGTGGTATGAATGGCGCCAGATACTAAGCCATCAACATCGCCGACTTGTAACATCATGGTACCTAAAACAACGTTATCTTCAAGCTGTTCTCGGGCGACAATGTCCGTTAGACCTCGGCTTTTTCTAAGCTCAACCATGGGGGCAACATAACGGTCGCGAATACTAATTGGGTTAAGTATTTCAACACCATGGTTTAACTCAATACCGTTGTTTTGTGCAATTCGAAGAATTTCTGTTTCATTGCCTAATAAAGTGCAGCGAGCAATGCCTCGCTCAGCACAGATAGAAGCCGCTTGAATGGTTCTGACATCTTCGCCTTCTGGTAGGATAATTCGCTTATTAAGAGAGCGCGCCAACTCAATAAGGCGAAATCTAAAGGCTGGTGGTGAGAACTTGCGTTCTTCTTGGTTCATGGCAAATGAATTGATCCAGTCATGATCAATGCAGCGTGCAATGTGCTCTTTCACCATCAAAATCCGCTCTTTATCGTCTAATGGAATCTCTTGATTAAAAGACTGCATATTGATAACGGTTTCCCAACTGTTGGATTCAACCGATAAAATGGGCAAGCCTTTTGCCATGGCTTTCCCGCAAAGCGACATGAGCGCTTCACTTGGTTGGTAACCACCAGTGAGAACTAATGCCGCGATCTTAATGTCATTTAATGCGGCAATGGCCGTAGCCATGATGACATCGGTACGATCACCCGGTGTGAAAACTAATACGCCTGGACGTAAGGCTTCAAGCATGTTTTCAACACCGCGAGCACACAAAGTATAAGATTGCACACGGCGAGAATCGATTTCTCCAGCGTTGATAATACGGGCATTAAGAAAATCTGCTACGTCTTTGACTCGAGGGTAGGTTAACTCAACTGCCGCTGGTATTTGACCAAGTAAACTAAAGTTGCGCTTAAAAATGCCTCTTTGTGCAAATAGATCACCGTAAGATTTTACTCCTAACGACCCTGGTGTTGTTTTATTCAGGATACAGCCAATCACATCATTTGCTTTAATTCCGCCATAAGAGCCTGCGGCAATTTCAACATGGTGCTCTAATTCATTTACACGCATGTTATTAGGCGCTGTCACCAATACAAGTCCAGCGTCTAGGGTTCTAGCAATGGCTTTATTAAGTCTAGTTGCATAGGGGTGTCCTGCTATTTGGGCAAGACCTTCTACAATAACCGTTGAGTCCGGCTCCACACTTGCTTGGAAACGACCAACAATCTCTTCCATGAGCTCATCAATATTATCATTATAAAGGTAGCGTTCTGCATCATGTAACGGAATCGGCTCGGCAGGTGATAATGTTGACCCTTGAGCGACCATAGCGGTCGATTTATCGGGCCCCTTATCGCCTGGCTGAGGTTGAGCGATAGGTTTAAAGAAGCTGGCTTTTAGTCCTTGTTGCTCGAGTGCTCGAACAAGACCTACTGAAACAGACGTTAAGCCAACGCCAGGGCCGGTAGGGACAGTCATAAGTACATTAATTGACATATCTGATGAATCCTAAGTTAGTCCATTATGGGAGCACGGTCATGATTAATGCTGAATTAAGCTAATAGTATCCAATGCAATCATTAACTCTTCGTTTGTTGGAATGACCCAAACAGTTGTATTGCTATTGTTTGCTGTGATGTCATATTCTGCGCCACGAGGGGCACTTTCATTAAGTGTCGAGTCTATATTGATATTTAGTGCTTTCAGGTGACTACAAATCACCTGACGCAAATAGCTCGAATTTTCTCCGATACCACCCGTAAAGACTAAATGATCAATGCTCTCTAAAGTTGTCGCTACACTCACCAAATGTTTCGCCGTACGTGCTGCAAACATATCTAAAGCCAGCTTTGCTCTTTGGTCACCTGACGCCATTGCTTCTTCAAGTGTTCTGCAATCATTGGATATTTCTGATACACCAAGTAAACCGCTTTTCTTGCTAAGAATATCCAGAGCCTCATCCGCTGAAATGTTTTCAGCATGACTGATAAAAGAAATGAGACTTGGGTCTAGGCTGCCTGAGCGGGTCCCCATCATTAACCCTTCTAATGGAGTGATACCCATACTTGTATCAGATGATTGACCATGATTGATTGCGCAAGTGCTAGCGCCATTACCTAAGTGGGCGACGAGTACACCTTGTTGATCGCTGCCCAACGAAATTTGCGCCAATCGCTGGCTGATATAACGATAGCTGGTGCCATGGAAACCATATTTTCGAAAATGGTGTTCTCGATAAAAGCTCATTGGAATAGGGTACAGGAATTGCTCTGGCGCGAGTGTTTGATGAAATGCTGTATCGAAAACGGCCACTTGAGGAAGTCCTGGAAAAAGCTCAAAAGCCACTTCTATGCCTTTAGCATGCGCTGGATTGTGTAGTGGAGCGAATTTAGAACAATCTGTTATGCCGTTTATGACTTCTTGATTGATCAATACAGACTTAGTGAATGCTTCACCGCCATGAACCACTCGATGACCGATTCCTATCAATGAGTGTTCAATATCAGAGTGAGCACTTAACCATAGCTTAACTTGAGTAACAGCGTTTTTATGGTTGCCTTCGTCAAGCATGACGATACTTTTTTTTTCTTGGTATTTGAAGGTAATACTGCTTTCGCTGGAGCCCAACCTGTCGGCAATACCTTCAACCAGTGTTGTCTGGCCTGCGTTGGCTAAGATGGCAAACTTTAAAGAAGAGCTTCCGCAATTAATGACTAAAATACTATCTTTCATACTTTATTCCTGAGATACGCGCAAAGAAAGATCGATTGCTTGAACGTGTTTTGTTAAAGCACCAATAGAAACAAAGTCAACACCCGTGTCAGCTACTTTCAAAAGTTGCTCTTTGGTCATATTTCCAGACGCTTCAAACTTTACTTGGCCTTGAAATCGAGAGACAGCAGTGGTCATGTCTTCATATGAAAAATTATCCAGCATAATAATGTCGGCACCAGCGTAAACCGCCATAGCGACTTCTTCGAGATTCTCTGTTTCAACTTCTATTGTTTTGCCTGGGGCGATTGTTTTCGCCATGCTAACAGCATTGGCGATGGAGCCAGCGGCCATAATATGGTTTTCTTTTATTAAAAATGCGTCGTATAAGCCCATACGATGATTTTTTCCACCGCCTATCGTCACCGCATATTTTTGAGCTTGTCGCATGCCGGGTAATGTTTTACGAGTGTCTAAAATAGTGAGTTTCGTATTTTTTACGATCTGCGAATATTGGCGAGTGATGTTGGCAGTGTAAGACAAAGTTTGTAAGAAGTTTAATGCGGTTCTTTCACCTGTTAAAATGCTTCTGGCGTGACCTTTAAGCGTTAAGAAAACGTGATTAGGTTCCAGTAGGTCGCCTTCATTGTTTTTCCACTCAAGGGAAACGTTCCCTCCTAGCTGAGAAAACACTTCATTCACCCATGCTTGACCGCATAAAACAGTGTGCTCGCGACTTATAATAGTAGCGGTGATTTCTTGGTCATCAGGAATGAGCTGGGCAGTAATATCACCTGAACCTATATCTTCTTTCAATGAAAAAGCAACTTGCGATTGAATGTGCTCGCTTAATAGAGCGCTCATAAGAGTCATGTACTATCCTAATCTGCCACATAATAAAATAGGTATTGTAGCGCTATATTAATGTTGCGTCAGTGTTGTTTTTTCTATATTCCTTGATTTGCTTAGGCTTTCTATGGGATATATCGTTTTTTATTTTTCTACAACCTCGGTTTGTACTGCACAATAATCTTGATGTTATGGTTTACAAAGCTTGTCTTTGGGGTTGGTTGTTAGCTCGTAGTTGCTGTCTTAAGCTTGTTTTTGTGATTTTTTTGAAAAATGCATGTGATTCACGATATTTATACAAACCATTGATTTAGTGAATCCCAATGTGTGTGTGTCGCATTCTAGAGGGTTGGCATGGTTTACTGTCAGTTTTTCGGTAAGCATCATGGCATTATAAAGCTTCAAAAGTGTCTTGCTGGCTTCGATCTTTATGTGGGTGGCTAGGCGATCTCTTGATTAGGTGTTAATCTTAGGCCCAAATTAGACCTTGTTATGGTGAGTTTATCCCCACTTCATGTAAGGTTTAGGTAAAGTTTTTATACTATGTGTGCGTTTTATGTACGCAGTTTAGTAAATAGTTTTGAATTTTTATGTGCATTTAGTAACGCTATTTGTATGTAAAAACTTAATATTGGGTTTGATGAACCAAACCCAAATTGGAAGCGAGCCTACTAGAAAATTTAGTGGTCGATGCAATGGACAAAATATAAAAACAATAAGAGTTGCCATTGGAACGTATAAAACGACACTTTAAACATAAGTAAATTAGTGTGTCGTTTTATCCTAGGTCGGCTGGATCTTTATATAGCTATTTTTATAGCCGTATAAATAGGGTCCGACGGTTCGTTTAAGTAGCCTCTAAGACATTAATACATAATTGATCTTGGTAGGTTAGTATCTGTTCTAATAGCGGGAGTTATTAACACGATGACTGAGCAGCATATTCTCGAAGACATTGATCCAATTGAAACCAAAGAGTGGGTCGATGCGCTTGAGTCTGTCCTTCGCGAAGAAGGTCCTGATCGCGCGCAATACATTTTAAATCGTTTATCGAATGAAGCTTCAAAAGCTGGCACATCAATGCCTTCGTCTATCACGACGGCATACCGGAATACAATTGCTCCTGAAAATGAGAAGCCGTTACCGGGTGATGTCTTTATGGAGCGTCGTATACGTTCTATAATTCGTTGGAATGCATTGGCTATGGTAATGAAGGCAAACCGTGTTGATTCAACACTTGGTGGCCACATTACGAGCTTCTCTTCTGCGGCAACGCTTTATGATATCGGTTTTAACCACTTTTTCCGTGGTAATGACGGTAAACAACAAGCTGATATGGTTTTTTTCCAAGGCCATATCTCTCCAGGTATTTACGCTCGCTCATACATTGAAGGTCGTTTGACTGATGAGCAGCTAGACAACTTCCGTCGTGAAGTAGATGGCAAAGGTATCTCTTCTTACCCACACCCTTGGTTAATGCCCGATTACTGGCAGTTCCCAACGGTATCTATGGGTCTTGGGCCATTACAAGCCATCTATCAAGCACATGTAATGAAGTACCAGCATAGTCGTGGCCTTATCGATCAAGGTGATCGTAAAGTATGGGCGTTCCTTGGTGATGGTGAGTGTGACGAACCTGAATCTTTAGGTGCAATTGCGCTTGCTGGACGTGAAAACCTAGACAACCTTATTTTCGTGATCAACTGTAACCTACAGCGCCTTGATGGTCCTGTTCGTGGTAACAGTAAAATTGTTCAGGAACTTGAAGGCGTATTCCGTGGCGCTGGCTGGAATGTGGTCAAGTGTTTATGGGGCCGTCATTGGGATCCTCTTTTTGCGAAAGATCACAACGGTTTGCTTGTTAAGCGTATGAATGAGGTTTGCGATGGCGAACTTCAGAACTACAAAGCAAATGGTGGAGCTTATACTCGTGAACATTTCTTCGGCAAATATCCAGAGTTGCTAGAAATGGTTAAAGACATGACTGACGATGAGATTATGAATCTTAATCGCGGTGGGCATGATCCTTACAAAGTTTACGCAGCGTATTCCGAAGCAACTTCTCATAAAGGTCAACCGACTGTTATCTTGGCGCAAACCGTTAAAGGTTACGGCATGTTTAAAGCGGCTGAAGCGCAAAATACCGCGCATCAAACTAAGAAGTTAGATGAAGAGTCACTTGCTCAGTTTCGTGATAAGTTTGGTATTCCTATCAGCGACGAAGAGCTAAAAGACTTACCGTATTACAAACCAGCTGAAGACAGTCCGGAAATGCAATACATGCGCTCTCGTCGTAAAGAATTACACGGCGCATTTCCTATTCGTAACCATGATTGCGAAGCGCTTGAGGTGCCTTCTTTGGAAGCCTTCAAAGCTCAGATTGCGGGAACAAAAGGGCGTGAAATATCTACGACTATGGCATTTGTGCGTGCATTGAATGTTATGGTTAAAGACAAAGAAATTGGCAAACGTGTCGTTCCAATCGTTGCAGATGAAGCGCGTACGTTTGGTATGGAAGGCATGTTCCGTCAGCTAGGCATCTACTCTTCTGAAGGGCAACGTTATACGCCTCATGATCATACTCAGATTATGTACTATAAAGAATCTGCTGATGGCCAAATTCTTCAAGAAGGTATTAATGAGCCAGGTGCATTCTCTGCATGGTTAGCATTGGCTACGTCTTATGCAAACAGTGCTTTGCCAATGATCCCTGTTTACATCTATTACTCAATGTTCGGTTTTCAGCGTATTGGTGACTTGGCTTGGGCTGCAGGTGATTCACAGGCGCGCGGTTTCTTGATCGGTGCCACAGCAGGTCGTACTACGTTGAATGGTGAAGGATTGCAGCATGAAGATGGTCATTCCCATATTCAGGCTGGCCTTATCCCTAACTGTATATCTTATGATCCGACTTACTCTTACGAAGTGGCTGTTATTGTTCAAGATGGCTTACGTCGCATGTTTAAGGATAAAGAGAGTGTTTTTTATTACCTAACAGTAATGAATGAAAACTACACTCACGAAGATATGCCAGAAGGTGTTGAAGATGGCATCATTAAAGGGATGTATAAACTTAAATCTCATGAGAAGAAAGCCAACAAGAAGCAGGTTCAATTACTTGGTTCTGGTGTGATTCTTCGTGAAGTGGAAGCGGCTGCAGAGATTCTCTTTAACGACTTTGGTGTAAACTCTGATATTTGGAGCGTAACATCGTTCAATGAATTGCGTCGCGAAGGTCTTGATGCAAGTCGTTGGTCTATGCTTCATCCAGAAGAGGAAGCTCGTCTGTCATACGTCGAGTCTTGCTTGGATGGTAAAGGCCCAGTTATTGCATCTACCGATCATATTAAATTGTTCGCAGATCAAATTCGTCCATTCATTACAGGTACGTACAACGTGCTAGGAACGGATGGTTTTGGTCGCAGTGATACACGTGCACAATTACGTCATTTCTTTGAAATTAACCGTTATTGGGTCGTTGTTTCTGCTTTGAACGCACTGGCGAAAGACGGTGTGATTGATGCATCTGTAGTTAGTGGGGCGATTGCTAAGTTTGGTCTTGATCCAGAAAAGCCAAACCCAGTAACTTGCTAATTACCCAACAAGCTAGGTATCTGACTCAAGAGTATCTTGAGTCAGATAAGTTTTTAAGTTTGATGCGTCTATACGACGAAGGAGATTTCTGTGAGTACTGAAATCATTCGAGTACCGGATATTGGTGGTGCGACTGATGTCGAAGTTATCGAGATCAGTATTAAGGTTGGCGATACTGTTGAAGTTGACCAATCTATAATTGTATTAGAAACAGATAAAGCCTCTATGGATGTTCCATCTTCCATGGCCGGTAAGGTAACAAGTATTTCCGTTAAAGTGGGCGATAAAGTCTCTGAAGGCGATGACGTTCTTGTTATCGAGATTGAAGGTGCTACTGCATCTGCGCCTGAAGCAAAAGAAGATGCTCCAGTCGCTGCAGAGGCCTCTAAAGCCAAGGCAGCTCCAGCTTCAACGCCTTCTGCTTCTAGTGAGAAAAAAGTTTCGGTACCTGATATTGGTGGCGCAACAGATGTTGAAGTCATTGAAATCTGTGTTGCAGAAGGCGATATGGTTGAAGAGGGTGACTCTATAATTGTATTGGAAACTGACAAGGCGTCGATGGATATTCCCTCACCGTTTACCGGTAAAGTTGGAAAAATATCTATTAAAGTAGGCGATACGGTGTCTGAAGGGGCTGATGTTTTGATGATAATGGCTGAGTCTAGCGATTCTGCTGTTACGGAAGGTGAAGCGCCTAAAGAAGCCGCACAAGCAGACGCTCCATCTGTTTCAGGTGGTGTTGAAACGGTTAATGTTCCTGATATCGGCGGCGCTGAAGGCGTCGAGGTTATTGAAGTTGCTGTTTCTGCTGGTGACAAGGTTGCAGAGGGCGATTCAATTATCGTTCTTGAAACTGATAAAGCGTCTATGGAAATCCCTGCACCTAAGTCTGGAACGGTGAAATCTATTTCGGTCAAAGTGGGCGATAAGGTTTCTGAAGGTCACGCTGTTCTTGAATTAGAGGTTGAAGGTGGTTCTGCACCGATAGAAGCGCCTGTTGTTGCTGAAAAAACAGCACCGGCTGCCTCTGCGCCTCAAGCTAGTGCAGCTAATAAAATGGCACCAGTCGATCAGTCGGCAGTGTTGTCAACACCATCTACGAAAGTTCATGCTGGACCTGCAGTTCGTATGCTTGCTCGTGAATTGGGCGTTGAACTTGCTCTTGTTCGTGCTACAGGTCCTCGTGGCCGTATTACGAAAGAAGATTTGCACGCTTATGTTAAGGCGGCGGTGCAAAAAGCCGTTTCAGCTCCAGCGGGTGGTGTTACGTCGGGTTCTGGCTTGCCAACAGTGCCGGATCAAGATTACAGCAAGTTTGGTGAAGTTGAACTTGTTAAGATGTCTAAGATTCAGCGCTTAACTGCTCAAAACATGGTTCGCAACGCGCTTGTTGTGCCTCAAGTGACGCAGTTCGATAAAGCGGATATTACTGATCTTGAAGATTTCCGTAAGGGCTTGAAAGGTGAAATGGAGAAGCAAGGTATTAAGTTAACGCCGCTTCCTTTCCTTATCAAAGCGGTTGCTCAGGCAATGGTCGCGAACCCTAGCTTTAATGTGTCACTGATGGCGGATGGCGAAAGCTATGTCCAGAAAGGCTATGTGCACATTGGTATTGCAGTGGACTCTCCGGTAGGTTTGGTGGTTCCTGTATTGCGTGATGTTGATAAAAAGTCAGTGCTCCAGATCGCTAAAGAGGCAAACGAGCTAATTAAGAAGGCTCTTAGTAAGCAACTTAAGCCTGTGGATATGCAAGGTGGTTGTTTCACTATCTCGAGCTTAGGTGCTATTGGCGGTACAGGATTTACACCTATCGTCAATTGTCCTGAAGTGGGTATCCTTGGTGTTTCTAAAGCGGACATTGAGCCACGCTGGAATGGCAAAGAGTTCCAGCCTCGTACTATGTTGCCACTGTGTTTGTCTTATGACCACAGGGCAGTTAATGGTGGAGATGCGGGTCGCTTTATGACGTTCTTGAACTCACTATTAAGTGATGTGCGTCGCTTGTCTCTTTAATAAGTTGCTTTGATCCATATTGCTAGTGTACAAAAAAGCCGCTATTAGAAGCGGCTTTTTTTTGTTCAAAATTTTTCTTACGATTGAGTACTAACCGAGATTATTAATAGCTAGCATGAGTGCGGATTTTCGTGAATCACAGAAGGCATTATGTGGAAGGCGCTTCAATACACCCAATTTCTCTAAACGTTCTGTGGTTTGTCCGTTCGGACTAAAGATATAAACGGCGCAATCTGCTTCTATCGCATCTTTTATTGCATTTTCTAGCGCCAAGCTGATGG
This sequence comes from Marinomonas maritima, assembly GCF_024435075.2. Taxonomy (NCBI): domain Bacteria; kingdom Pseudomonadati; phylum Pseudomonadota; class Gammaproteobacteria; order Oceanospirillales; family Oceanospirillaceae; genus Marinomonas; species Marinomonas maritima. Next base: position 727,810 of record NZ_JAMZEG020000002.1, read on the forward strand.
TTAGATCCATCATAGGGACGGCGCTTAAATCCAATACAACCGCTTTATAATTATGGATGCGGTTGTGGTGTTTTGCGATGGCTTTACTGGCGCCAAAAATCATTGGGCCAGACAAATAGAACAGTAAAACTTTCCCGTCTGCCTCATCAAGTAGCTGCTTTTCTTCGTCAGTTAAAGGTACGTCATCGTCAGCATCACTAATGGCCTTTACATTTCCAGACTGTAGTCGGCTGAGTTTCTCTATCGTAATGATGTTTGCAATGAAGACACCGATTCCTACTGCGACCATTAAATCGACAAAGACCGTGAGCGTCATTACTCCGTACATGATGATGGTAGGAGATAAGGCTATTTTATGAGCGCGTTTTAGAAAACTCCAGTCAAGAATATTGATACCCACATACAGAGCAATGCCTGCCAATACAGCCATAGGAATCGGACTGATAAGTTCAGAGGCACCAAGCACAACCAATAGCAAAATGAATGCTCTTGCAATGGCAGCTATAGGAGACTTTCCTCCAGATTGAATGTTGACCACGGTGCCCATGGTTGCGCCAGCACCAGGTAGTCCTCCCAACAGGCCTGAGAAGAAATTCGCTATACCTTGACCTACTAATTCGCGATTCGAGTCATGCTCTTTACGGGTTAAGCTATCAGCGATGACAGCAGTTAATAGTGTATCAATACAGCCTAGTGTTCCAAGGACGAGTCCATCTATAATCATTTCTATGATGACAGGGCTTTCAAAATGAGGCCAGTGGATAGAGGGTAGGCCAGATGGAATGACGCCAATACGGCGAACGTCTGTGTCATTAAAGAGAATGACAGATACTAATGTGATAACGACTAGGGCAACCAGTTGAGGAGGTACATAACGACGCCAATGTTTAGGTAGGTAGAATAGAACGCCTAGCGTTAAAAGTCCTAAAAAAAGTTCTGAAAATTTCAGATCCATTAGTAGTTTGGGCAGCGCAGTGAGCGTTCCTATGACGCCGCCAGAGGGAGAGGGGTGTCCTAAGAATGGCGCTAGCTGGAGAATGATTAAAATAACGCCAATGCCAGACATAAAGCCTGAAATGACACTGTACGGCATTAGAGTGATGTATTTTCCTAATTTTAGGTAGCCAAGTGTGATTTGAAACAAGCCGGCGATCATGACAACGGTGAAAGCCATGGCCACCCCACCTTCAGGGCTACTCGCAATCATACTGGTGAGTACGGCGGTCATGATCACTGTCATTGGGCCTGTTGGTTCAGAAATTAGGCTGGTTGATCCACCAAATACAGCGGCAAAAAAACCGACAAGTATCGCCCCCCATAATCCTGCCTCTGCGCCAGCACCTGACGCAACGCCAAAAGCTAGGGCAAGAGGGAGTGAAACGATGGCGGTAGTCGCGCCTCCAAACAAATCGCCCACTAAAGCCCAATCTTTGAAGCGAGAAAAATCAATGATCATTGTGTTATACCTATCCGTTATCTATGTTCATATCAGGCTATTGAGATTGTATATTTTATCTGTTTGCAAAAGAGCCCGCATTAGGCGGGCTCTTTTTATCTTAGATATAAATTGTAGGTTTTATTCTACATGAGTATCTGGCGTTGTTTTAGCATCACTTTGCTCTTCTCGAGAGGCTCTAGGGTCGTTTTTTACTCGACCGGCTGTAGCTCGTCTACGAGATGTGGCTGCGCTGCGTTTTTCTTCTTGCTCTAAACGAAGCTTTTCTTGCTGCGCCAAAATAGCGGCAGGCAGTTCAACAGGTGCTTTTATTTCCGTGTTTGCCTGCTTAGTAGCTGGTTTACCACGGCCGCGGCGAGGAGCTCTAGATGAGCGACCAGTATTTTCTGGCGTTTCTTCTTTTGTCTCTTCACTTTCTGTTGATTGCTGTACTGCTTCTACTGGTTCGGCTGCCTTTGTTTCACGTTTAGAAGGCGCGACACGCTCTTCAATTTTTTTCTCTATAGTGGCTTCAGCTTCTACTGTTTCTTCCACTTGATTTTCCGAAGCTTCGATTGATGATTTATCCGCAATAGGTGCTTCAGTTGCTTGTGGTGCTTCTTGCTCAATTTTTCTCATTTGAGCTTTTACTGACATTTTAGGCTTTACCGTTTCCGCTGGTGTTTCGCTTTCTGCGGTAACTTCTTCTATTGCTTGTTGCGTTTCTGTTGTTGAAACTTGTTTAGCTTCAACAGCTTCAACAGCTTCAACAGCTTCAACAGCTTCAACAGCTTCAACAGCTTCAACAGCTTCAACAGCTTCAACAGCTTCAACAGCTTCAACAGCTTCAACAGCTTCAACAGCTTCAACAGCTTCAACAGCTTCAACAACTTCAACAGCTTCAACAGCTTCAGGCTCTTTTACTATTGGTGATTTTGATGTCGTTTCTTCTGTCTTTGCTTCAGCTTTTACTGCTTCTGTCGATTCAGCAACAACATTCGTTTCTTGGTTGTCAGGTTCTGTGCTTTCATGTTGTGTGCTATTTTCTTCTTTTTGCGGACGGCGTGAGCGACGAGAGCGACGAGAGCGACGTTGTGGTTCATCGCCGTTTTCATTGCTTTCTGCTATGGCGTTCTGAGCGGCTTCTACTAAAGCTGCATCTTCTTGCTCTTGTAGTTTCGTTGCTTCTAGTGCTTCGTCTTTCAATTTTCCGTTACGACGACGATTGTCATTACGGTCACGCTTGCGTTCTTTTACTTCAGGAATTTCTTTTTCCTTTTGTTGTTGGCGAGGTGCTTTTACAGCCGCTTCTTGCTTTTCAACTTTAGGTTCTGATGTCTCTTGTTTGTTTCCGCGATTGTTACGACGGTTGTTGCCTTTGGTTTCAGTTTCGGCTTCAGCCTGTTCGCGACGCGATTGACGAGTCGAACGATTTTGCTCGGTCTTATTGTCGCCACGATCTGAGTTTTGGTGTTTTACGTTACGTTTGTTTCTGTTTACACGATTGCCGCTAGGTGCACTTGAAGAGTTGCGCTCACTAGGTGTAGGTGTATTAGGAGTGGATTTACTTGGCGTGGTTTTACTTGCCGGCTTTTGTTTTGTCTTGGCTTGAGTTTCCCCAAATAAGGCCGTCATAATGCGTTTAAGTAAGCTGGGGTTCGCTTGCGTACTTTTGGTCACTTTATTAGCCGCAGGGGTTGGTGCGTTATGTGCAGGTGCCGGCGCTTTAGGAGCGATGCTTGTTACTGCTGCTTGTGGACGCACATTGTCGTTCACCTGACGAGGTTCGTAAGGTGGTTGCTCAGGCGCTTCGACTAATGAGTAGCTGTTTTCGTTTTGAGCTACCACTGTGCTGTCATCACGAATACGTTCCACTTCGAAGTGTGGCGTTTCCATATGCGGATTTGGAACAAGGATAATATGAACGCTGTTGCGTTTTTCAATTTTGGCGATATTGGTGCGTTTCTCATTGAGCAAGAAGGTTGCAACGGATACCGGTAAAACAGCGCGAATTTGAGCGGTACGCTCTTTAGAGCATTCTTCTTCGATAAGACGAAGAACAGAAAGTGCTAGAGACTCCACATCACGAATAAATCCTTGACCATTACAGCGAGGGCAAACTATACCACTGGTTTCACCAAGTGATGGGCGTAGTCGCTGACGGGACATTTCTAATAAGCCGAAACGTGAAATGCGTCCAATTTGAACTCGTGCACGGTCAGCTTCTAGCGCATTCTTCATGCGCGTTTCAACTTCTTTTTGATTGCGTACTGGTGTCATATCGATAAAGTCGATAACCACCAAACCGCCAATGTCTCGTAGGCGTAGCTGACGAGCGATTTCATCTGCGGCTTCTACGTTTGTTTGAAGTGCTGTTTCTTCAATGTCTCCACCTTTTGTTGCACGGGCAGAGTTTATGTCGATAGAGACCAACGCTTCTGTTGGATCAATAACAATAGACCCACCAGATGGCAGGCGAACTTCACGCTGGAAGGCGGTTTCAATCTGGCTTTCGATTTGGAATCTATTAAATAGAGGTGTGGAGTCTGTGTACATTTTAATGCGTGATTTGAAATGCGGCATAACTTGCATTACAAAATTGATTGCATCTTGGTAAGCGTCTTTTTCATCAATCAATACTTCGCCAATGTCTTCACGTAAATAATCGCGAATCGCACGAATGACGATATTGCTTTCTTGATAAATTAAGAAAGGAGCCGGCTTCTCTGTTGCTGCTTTGGTTATTGAAGTCCAAAGTGTATCAAGGTAATCCAAATCCCATTGAAGTTCTTCTGTTGAGCGACCAACACCGGCTGTTCGAACAATCAGTCCTCCATTTTCTGGCGTGTTAAGGCCTGACATGGCTTCTTTTAGGTGAGATCTGTCATCGCCGTCAATGCGGCGAGAAATACCACCAGCTCGTGGGTTGTTTGGCATCAAGACCAAGTAACGGCCAGCGAGACTAACGAAAGTAGTAAGGGCGGCGCCTTTATTACCACGTTCTTCTTTATCTACTTGCACAATCACTTCTTGACCTTCACTTAACACATCTTTGATGTTAATTCGGCCTTCGTGATTTGATTTTTTAGAAAAATACGTTTTTGAAATTTCTTTCAAAGGAAGAAAGCCGTGGCGATCAGCACCAAAATCAACAAAAGCGGCTTCTAAACTCGGTTCAATACGAGTAATGCGGCCTTTGTATATATTTGACTTCTTCTGTTCGCGTGAACCGGATTCGATGTCTAGATCATATAGACGTTGACCGTCTACGAGGGCGACGCGCAACTCTTCTTGTTGAGTTGCATTTATAAGCATTCTAATCATTGTATATGTGAACTCTGTTGGCTGATGCGAAAGAGTCACTGCAGTGATAGGGTAACCATTAATAAATCTGACTCAGAATGAGAGCATGTTATTCAGTCTTTCCTGGCAAGAGGAGTACGCTTATTCGTTTATTTTATGTTAAACGCTTTTGTGCGGTCGCTGCCCTAATGAATACTAATAGTCTCTTTAACCGGTCTCGTTTTTTTTGCTTTTTACGATACAACGCGAACGCGCGGTCGAGCAATTTAATGAGATGTCCTTCCACTGAAGCGGATTTTTCCGAATCATGCGGTTTATTATTTAAGATTAACTGTTACAGAGGTAAGATAGGGGCCAAAGTGTCGCTTCGGCAATTTTCATTCAATTCTTGCATCTTATCTTCGAGGTGTTTTGTTGCCTCTTATCCTTTGCGAATGTGAATATAACAGTAAAAACTAAGTGCTTCAATTATAAAGGAAACCAATCTTTGCTTATGTCGGACTCAGAACAAAATCCAGTAGAGCGCCCAGCGGTTCGTTACGTCACTATTGACGAGAATAATGAAGGCCAGCGAGTTGATAATTTTTTGCTTACTTTCTTGAAAGGCGTACCTAAAGGTAAAATCTACAACCTGCTCAGAAAAGGGGAAATCCGTGTAAATAAAAAACGCACGAAGCCAGATTATCGCCTTCAGAATGACGATGTTGTGCGAATAGCGCCAATTGTTATTGCGCCAGAATCAGAAAAACCACTTTTGGGTGATCGACTGAAGAACGAAATAGAGTCACGTATCGTCTACGAAGATAAAGGCTTAATTGTCGTAAATAAACCATCTGGACTGGCTGTCCACGGTGGCAGTGGCTTGAGCTTTGGTCTTATTGAAGTAATTCGACAAATGCGCCCACTGGAAAAGTTCACGGAGCTTGTCCATCGATTGGACAGGGATACGTCGGGTCTTATTATGATTGCCAAGAAACGAGCGGTGTTAAAAGAGCTCCATACGGCATTACGTGAAAAAGAAGGCGTACAAAAAACCTATCTTGCCTTGGTATATGGCAGCTGGCCAAAGCGTAAGTTGCAAGTAAATGCACCTTTGCTAAAAAATGAATTGAAATCTGGTGAGCGTGTTGTGAAGGTTCATACCGATGGAAAAGAATCTTTGACACGATTTAAGCTAGTAAGGCAATTCGAGGGATACAGCTTGGTTGAGTGCGAACCTGTGACTGGACGTACACATCAGATTCGTGTGCACGCTCAATATGCCGGCTATCCCATTGTTGGTGATGAAAAATATTCACCGGACGAATCATTAAAAGAAACCAAAGCATTAGGCTTTAAACGTTTGTGTCTACATGCGACGCGATTAGACATTATGCTCAATGGCGAGCGTATGTTGTTTGAAGCACCAATAGACAACGAGTGGCAGAGTTTGATGAACGATAAATTGACGGCGGCTTTTCCTTAACGACTTAGTTAAATGCGCTTTATATTGCTCTATTGTTGAAAAAGACCTATTTGCATAGGTCTTTTTTTTGCTTGGTTATTAGTATGGTTTTATGTGATTAGTCATTGTTCTGTTACTCCCAGTAATACGGCTCGTGATGGGATTATTTATTCTATGAAAATTGGTGGGTCATTGGTTTCGTTATAAGTGTCGTCAATTTGGCTGTGTGGGACATTGTCGGTGGTCTGGCGTTTATTGACAGTGATTGAAACGTGGCTATGCCGTTTTTGACGAAATAAAGGTTGGGGTAGTGTGAGTTTGGTCTAAATATAATGCGTATTAGAAGGTTAAAATGCGGATCTTGATTATCAATATTGTTCTGGGTGGCTAAGCTCAATAGAATTGATTTTTTATTTCTACAAAAAAGACATCTCTTATTGATTAAGTTAGTGCGTATCGTAAGTCATAATGTCGAGATGGATAGGGCGCTCCAATGAAAAAATCATTTCTTAAAAAGCTACAATCTCTTACTGCAATACTTGTTTTAAATACAGTGCCGGTCAGTTTTGCACAAAGTAGCATCAGTTATGAGGCGGTAGGGTCTCTAACAAGAGTGCTTACAGATGAAAGAAAAAATACCTGTACTAGTATTGGTGCGCAAGAATGCTCACTTAAACAGCTGTATTTAGACAATTCCCTAGCTTATATTCAGAAGCATGCAGATCAACCGACCAATTATCAGCATCAACTGGCCTTAGCATTGGTTGAAGAGGCGTATCAAGATGATTACGATACTTTGTTAGATCAGTATGAGCATGAGTTAAAGCATGCTGTCACTGTGGCCGATCCAGATTTAGCAGCAACTATAAAAAGTAAGGCTGAGGAAGAGCTTATGACATTAAAAATAATGCGTCGCTCTAAAATAGCCGAATTTAATCGGCAATTTGGAACGGCTTGAAAATAAAGGTATTTGTGACATGAATCGACATGCAATCTGATCAATATCTCATTAGCTTTGTCACGATTCGCCGGCAATTTGATTTCCGAGGCATTGAAATGGGGCGTTGGGTTACGCCCGAAGAACGAGATCGAGCAGCGGCTAATTTTCATCGTGCGTTAGAAGACTTAATGTCTGTATTGCAGGCGCCTGAGTTACTGATTTCTCTGCGAGGCACTCTTGGCCTTCAATATGGAAAAGGTGGGAGGCCTGGTGTGGCTGCTCATTATATTCCGGCAACACGACAGCTATCATTAGCGAAAAATGCGGGTGCTGGAAGCCTTGCTCATGAATGGTTTCACGCTTTCGATCATTACATGGGCGACAAAATGTTTCACTTCGCTTCATCATCCAGTTTTGCGTCTAATAATTGGCTGCAAGAACCTGATTCAAGCAATATCAAACCTCACCCGCTAAACACACTTTTGGCTGACTGCTTCAAAAGCATTCTACTCAGCTCAGACGGCGACGACACTAGCGAACTGTTTCAAGCGTCTCAATGTGCCGATGAAAAGCACAGTAACTTCTATTACTCCAAACCAGAAGAAATGTGCGCTCGTGCATTTGAGTCCTTCGTAGAGGACAAAAAACCATCAAGTCGATTCTTGGTAAAAGGTACGCGCTATTCCGAGGAAGCAAAGGCAGGGCTTTATCCTAAAGGGGAGCAGCGAGAAAAAATCAATCAGGCATTTCAGAATTACTTTGGTTTGCTTGGTCGAGCGCTGAATAAAGAGCTTAGCTAAATTGCTTTAGTATTTTTGATAAAATTAAAGACAATAAAAAACGAGCCATTTGGCTCGTTTTTAGTTTCAGGCTATGAAATTTTAATCTTCGTAGCTGTCGATCGGTGGGCATTCACAGAACAAATTACGATCACCATAGACGTTGTCTATACGGCCAACGGGTGGCCAGTATTTACGGCCTTTGATCCAAGGTAATGGGTAAGCTGCTTCTTTGCGTGAATAGGCGTGGGCCCATTCGATATTAAGAAGACTGTCTGCGGTGTGTGGTGCATTCACTAAAGGGTTGTCTTCTAGCAGCCATTCGCCGGCTTGTACTTTGCTGATCTCTTGACGAATCTGAATCATGGAGTCACAGAAGCGATCTAGCTCATCTAGATTTTCGGATTCAGTAGGTTCGATCATCAATGTGCCAGCAACAGGGAAAGACATAGTTGGCGCGTGAAAACCGAAATCCATCAAGCGTTTTGCGATGTCTTCTTCACTGATGCCTGATTCTGCTTTTAGTGGGCGAATATCAATAATACATTCGTGGGCAACTGTGCCGTTTTTGCCTGTATACAGCACTGGGTAGTGCTCGCCTAGGCGTTTGGCTATGTAGTTGGCGTTCAAAATGGCGTTGAAGGTCGCGTCACGTAAGCCTCTGTCCCCCATCATTTTAATGTACATCCAAGTGATAACAAGGATACTTGCGCTGCCATAAGGGGCCGCAGACACGGCGCCGTGCTGTTCTGTCATGCCCATGACTGGCGTAACCGCATGTCCAGGTAGGAAAGGAGCAAGGTGTGATTTAACGCCAATTGGTCCCATGCCAGGGCCGCCGCCGCCATGTGGAATACAGAAGGTTTTATGTAGGTTAAGGTGAGATACATCGCCACCAAAGCTGCCCGGAGGAGCAACACCAACCAATGCGTTAAGATTGGCACCATCAATGTACACTTGGCCGCCAAACTTGTGAACAATGTCACACACTTCGCGAATGTGTTCTTCAAATACGCCGTGTGTAGAGGGGTAGGTTGCCATGATGCAGCTTAGTTGTGCTGCATGTTTTTCTGCTTTTGCAGTAAGGTCAACTAAATCAATGTTGCCATCCACGTCGCATTTGACGATAACCACCTTCATGCCTGCCAATGCAGCAGAAGCAGGGTTGGTGCCGTGAGCAGAGCTTGGAATCAAGCAAATGTCGCGATCATGATCACCACGAGATTTGTGGTATTTGTCGATGGCAATTAGACCTGCATATTCTCCTTGGGCGCCAGAGTTTGGCTGTAAAGAGACGGTGTCATAGCCCGTCGCTTTAGAGAGCATATCGATAAGCTCTTGCAATAAAGTATGGTAGCCAGCAACTTGATTACTTGGTGCAAATGGGTGGATTCGACCAAATTCTGCCCAAGTAACCGGAATCATCTCAGACGCTGCGTTCAATTTCATGGTGCACGAACCAAGAGGAATCATGCTTTGATTAAGCGCAATGTCTTTTACTTCTAGTTGGTGCATGTAACGCATCAACTCGGTTTCACTGTGATGACTGTTAAAAACAGGGTGAGTCAAAATAGCATCTTGGCGCAATAGTGAGGCATCAAATCCGTAAGCGGCGTCAGCATTGGTGATGTCTTCTAGCGTTAATGTTGCCCCGAAGCATTCGGCCAAATCGATAAGATCATTAGGTGTAATGGTTTCGTTTAAAGCAATCGACACTTGGCTTTCAGAGACTTTGTGGAAGTTCATTAACTTCGCAGCGCCTTTTGCCATGATGCTGTCGGTTTGATCGCCGGTGTTTACAACCACGGTGTCAAAGTAACTTGAGTTGGTAGTGAAGCCTTGTTGTTGAATGGCTTTAGCAAAGCAATTTGTCAAAGCGGCAACGCGATTAGCAATTTTCTTAAGACCATCTGGACCATGGTAAACCGCATAGAAGCCGGCCATCATGGCAAGTAGTGCTTGAGCGGTACAAATGTTTGATGTCGCTTTTTCGCGGCGAATGTGTTGTTCGCGAGTTTGCATTGCCATACGAAGAGCAGGTTTTCCGTGGCTGTCTTTAGATACGCCAATAACGCGACCTGGCATAGAGCGTTTGAATGCGTCTTTTGTTGCTAGGAATGCCGCGTGTGGTCCACCAAATCCCATTGGTACGCCAAAGCGTTGCGCAGAACCAAACACAATGTCTGCGCCCATGTCGCCAGGCGATTTTAATAGCACAAGAGAAAGAAGGTCGACGGCGATACTGACTAACGCACCTTGTTCATGAGCTTGCTCAATAACAGGTGCTAAGTCTGTCACCGTACCGTCAATGCCTGGGTATTGAAGCACGGCGCCAAATACATCGTGATTCGAAAAATTAACAATATCGTCAACAATGACGTTGATTTCTAACAGTTCAGCGCGCGTTTTAATAACGTCGATGGTTTGTGGCAGGCAATGGCTTGCTACAAAAAGAAAGTCGCTCTTTTTGCGATTTGAACGCTTCATAAGCGTCATTGCTTCGGCTGCCGCCGTCGCCTCATCTAGTAAAGAGGCGTTTGAGATTTCCATGCCAGTTAAATCGATGATGACTTGTTGGAAGTTTAGTAGTGCTTCCAATCGACCTTGAGATATTTCTGGTTGGTAAGGTGTGTACGCCGTGTACCAGCCTGGATTTTCTAACAAGTTACGTAAAATAGGAGATGGTACGTGTGTGTCGTGATAACCCATACCAATAAAAGAGCGCGCTACTTTGTTGTGTTTTGCGATGGCCTTTAGTTGCACAAGTGCTTCGTTTTCACTTACAGGGCTGGCTGAAAGGTCTAGATTTGCTTGACGAATGGCTTCAGGAACCGTTTTTTGAATCAGTTCAGGAAGCGTGTTTATGCCGATTGTTGCTAGCATTTTGGCTTGTTCTGATGCGTCAGGGCCAATATGGCGAGCAATAAACTCATCATTGTTTAACAAATCGCGGATGCACGAAGTCATGTTTCAATCACCTATTAAGATAAAATCGGGAGAATGGGCTCTCTCATCAAAGAAGTAGGAGAGCCTATATGGAGACTATTCGATAGTGGCTGAATAGCCTGCAGCGTCAAGTAGTTTATCAAGGTCAGCGGCGTCACTAAGCTTGATTTTTGCAATCCAAGCACCTTCAAAAGGCACTTCGTTGATCAACTCTGGTGTATCATTTAGGTCGTCGTTGACAGCGATGATTTCACCACTAACAGGAGCATAAATATCTGAAGCAGCCTTTACGGATTCTACGAGCGAAAACTGCTCAGTAGCGGTAACTTCTGCGCCTACTTCTGGTAATTCAACATATACAACATCGCCTAGTAGGTCTTGTGCATGGTCAGTAATACCAACAGTTACTGTACCGTCACCGTTGTCTAGTACCCATTCATGAGAACCGGCGTATTTTAGATTTTCTGGGATAGTGCTCATTTTATTTATGCCTCTTCGAAAAAATACCCAAGGATACGTATCCTTGGGTATGTGTTTTTAGCGGTAAAGTGGGAAGCGCTTGCAAAGTTCTTTTACTTCTGCGAGTACGCGAGCTTCTACTTCTGGATTGCCTTCTGGCATTGCCACCAAGCCATCGATTACGTCACTGATTAGATGACCAACTTGACGGAACTCTTCTATACCAAAGCCACGTGACGTCGCTGCTGGTGTACCAATACGGATACCAGAGGTGATCATTGGTTTTTCAGTATCAAATGGGATACCGTTTTTATTGCAGGTGATGCCGGCACGTTCTAGTGCTTTGTCGGCCATGTTGCCTTTGATGCCCTTAGGGCGCAAGTCAACAAGCATTAAATGATTGTCTGTTCCACCTGTAACGATATCGCAACCGCGTTCAATCATCACTTCTGCCAATACTTTAGCGTTCGCAACTACTTGATCGATATACACTTTGAACTCAGGTTTTAAGGCTTCGCCAAAGGCAACTGCTTTACCCGCGATGACGTGCATCAGTGGGCCGCCTTGATAGCCTGGAAAAACGGCAGAATTTATTTTCTTACCAAGATCAAGGTCGTTGGAAAGAATCATACCACCGCGCGGGCCACGAAGTGTTTTGTGTGTTGTGGTTGTTACAACATGCGCGTGAGGAAGCGGAGATGGATGAGCACCTGTCGCAACAAGACCAGCAATGTGAGCCATATCAACAAACAAATAAGCGCCAACTTTGTCAGCAATTTCACGAAAACGCTTGAAGTCTATAACTCGAGGTATAGCTGAACCACCTGCGATGATCATTTTCGGTTTGCATTCCAGTGCCTGCGCTTCAATGGCATCGTAATCAATCAATAATGTGTCAGGGTGAACTTGGTATTGAACGGCATTAAACCACTTTCCTGATTGTGCAGGGCGTGCTCCATGCGTTAAATGACCACCAGCGTCTAAAGACATACCAAGAATAGTGTCGCCTGGCTGAAGTAGTGCGAGCATTACTGCACCATTTGCTTGGGCGCCGGAGTGAGGTTGCACGTTGGCAAATTCACAGTTGAAAAGTTGTTTAGCTCGGTCAATCGCAAGCTGTTCTGTCACATCTACCGCTTCACAGCCGCCATAGTAGCGACGATGCGGATAACCCTCAGCGTATTTGTTGGTAAGAACTGAGCCTTGAGCTTCCAAGACTGCTTTTGAAGTAATGTTTTCAGAAGCAATCAATTCAATGCCGATTTCTTGGCGTTCTTCTTCTGCAACAATCGTTGCAAAAAGCTCTGGATCTCGTTCAGCTAACGTTTGGCTGAAAAAAGCATCGGTGTTGACCATGGGTAAATTCCTCTTTAATAAACAGGTATGTCTAAAAGACAATGAGTTTTGCGTATAATAACACTATGGCAGTCTAGGATGATGAAAAAAGATCATCTTTCTAAGAGCGTCAGTCATTGATCAATTTACGTCATTTTCTTTATCATAATCAAAAAGTTTCCAATTGGAAACAGTAAATTGAAGTGAATTCTAAGTATATATCTTAATATTTTTGACCGATCATTTAGTTGTTTTCTCCATTTTTATTGGTATTTATTACAAAAATCACTCAATAAATATTGCTTAGTACTTGTCAAATCAAGTTGATTTTAGATACTCTGTTTCCAATTGGAAACAAACCCTACCACTAATTTTATTAAGGTTTTCGTTATGAAACGTACAGCTTTGTATGATCAACATATCGCTTCTGGTGCCAGAATGGTTGAATTTGCAGGTTATGAAATGCCTGTTCAATATCCCCTTGGAGTCATGAAGGAGCACTTATGGGTTCGCGAGAATGCGGGGTTGTTTGATGTCTCGCACATGGGACAAGTGATGTTAAGGGGGGAGACTGTAAAGTCATCTCTTGAGGCAATTCTGCCGGTCGATGTTGTTGATTTGGCGGAAGGTATGCAGCGTTACGGTATGTTCACAACAGTCGAGGGCGGCATTACAGATGATTTGATGTTTGCGAACTGGGGTGACGATGTCTTTATGGTCGTAAATGCGGCCTGTAAAGAACAGGACATTGCTTATCTGAGGTCATCTTTGGTAGGTTGTGATGTGGAAGTTATTGATAATCGAGCATTATTAGCTATTCAAGGACCAAAAGCTCGCGAAGTATTTGCTAGAATGGTACCCGATGTTTTGTCTATGACATTTATGCAAAGCACCAAGCTGGTTTGGCAAGGAGTTGAACTTTGGGTAAGTTGCTCTGGTTATACTGGCGAAGATGGTTACGAAGTTTCAGTACCAAATGACCATGCTGATGCATTTGCGAGTGCATTGTTGGCTTTTGCTGAAGTCGAATGGATTGGTCTTGGTGCACGTGATTCGTTGCGTCTTGAAGCTGGTTTGTGTCTATATGGTCACGACATTGACACTAACACTACACCAGTAGAAGCTTCTATTAATTGGGCAATCCAAAAAGTACGTCGTTTGGATGGTGAGCGTGCTGGTGGTTTTCCTGGTGCTGATATTATATTGCCGCAATTTGCGAATAAACCAGCTAGGAAGCGTGTTGGTTATTTGGTGGATGGGCGTGCGCCAGTTCGCGAAGGTGTTGATATAGTCGATGCGGCTGGTAATGTTCAAGGGGTCGTGACAAGCGGTGGTTTCTCGCCAACGCTCGCGCAACCTATAGTCATGGCTTATGTATCTACTTCGTTGCTTGGTGCTGATAAACCATTGTTTGCCAGCGTAAGAGGTAAGAGTATTCCGTTGACGCTAACGACGATGCCTTTCGTGCCTTCACGCTATTATCGCGGTTAAAAACTGAAACCATTTATTAAAGTCTTGGCTGATGCCTTAAGATGAAAATCCCATGCGTTACGTGAAGTTAATTACTTTGCGTGGCGCATTTTTATTTCTTGTGTGATAATTCTTTACATTTGGAGTCTGTAGTTGACAGATGTAAAGCAGCTGATTGAAGCTTTTAGTGCTTGTTTCCTTTCAAGTTTTAATACCCGCCTTGTAGGTGGTGCCGCCGAGCCGCTTTATTTGCCCGCTCAGTCTGATATTCCGGCGACCGTTTATTTTCGTTTTGATTATCTTTCTAGTGCGCTGCATGAAGTGAGTCATTGGTGTCTTGCTGGACATGAAAGACGGTGTTTGGAGGATTATGGTTATTGGTATGAATCTGATTCTCGTGACTTGTCTACTCAGTTAGAGTTTGAGCGAGTCGAGGTGAGGCCTCAAGCGGTTGAATGTATATTGCATTGGGTGGCTGGGCTGCCCTTTCGTGTCAGTGTCGATAATTTATCCCTGCCTGATTATGATGCTAGGCATTTTGAAAAGGCTGTTATGGCTCAGGTGGGTGAATATATAATCTCTGGACTTCCTGAAAGGGTTGAGTTGTTTGCAGGGTGTTTATTCAAACAACATAGTTCTGATCTGGTATTAGGTGAGTTTTTAAAGCGACAGTATGAAGATTATTGCAGATGAAAATATGCCGAATGCGGAAGCTCTCTTTTCACATTTAGGCACCGTTGAATTGGTTAATGGACGAGCGTTAACGCATGATCAGGTGAAGAATGCGGATGTGCTTTTGGTCAGATCTGTAACGAAGGTAACCCGAGATCTTCTTGAAGATAGTTCTGTTCGTTTTGTTGGAAGTGCCACAATCGGCGTGGATCATATTGACCTGCAATATCTTGCGGAGGCGAATGTTGCTTTCAGTAGTGCTCCTGGGTGTAACGCGGAAGCGGTTGCTGATTATGTTTTCAGTGGCTTGAGTTATCTTTATCTAACGAAGGGTCTTCCTTGGTTAAGCAAAAAAATTGGCATCATTGGATATGGTAATGTGGGTAAGTCTGTTTACGAGCGCTTTGCCAAAATGGGATGTCAGGTCTGTGTTTATGATCCATTAAAGGAGGGTTCCGACAGCTCGGTCAATTTTGTTTCTTTGGTTGATGTATTGGCTTGCGATGTTATCTCACTGCATGCCCCCTTAACGCATTCAGGAGATTATCCGACAAAGGGGATGTTGGGAGCGGAAGCATTAAGTCAATTGTCTGCTGGCGCTGCTATTATTTCGGCTGGACGAGGTGGTGTTATCGATGAACCTGCCTTGATTGAGCGTCATACTCAGCTGAACGGTGATCTACATTTAGTATTAGATGTTTGGGATAATGAGCCCAATATTAATCGGGAGTTGGTTTCTATTTCCGATATCGCTACTCCTCATATTGCTGGATATAGCAAGCAGGGTCGTGAAAAAGGCACATGGATGGTGTATCAGGCTTTGTGCCAATATTTGAAATTAAATGCTCCCTGCATAAGTAGTAAAGATGCAATGAGTGATGGTTGGCTTTCGGCTATTCGTGTGCGTGGAGGTGAGCCGCAAGAGGAAATGCTGGCTCGAAGCATTCATGCGATCTATGATGTTGCAAGAGATGATGCTCGCTTACGCTTTAAGTATCGGGAAAATAAAGAAAATAATGTCTTCGATTGGTTGCGAAAGCATTACATTGAAAGAGATGAGTTAAATACGTGCTTAATGAGCGCTGATATCAGTATTGCGCACAACCTTTTTGGTGCTGCCGGTTTTTCGGTAAATAATAAATAGAGACTAAGGTAAGTGCATGGCTGGAGTAATGCAGGTTGATCTGGGAGATCTTGAAGTGCCAATAGGGACAAATGTTCAGTTGGAGTTTATTTCTCCTCCAGGGCGTTACATGGTGAAAGTCCTTGGTAATATTCCAAGAAGTTCGCTAATTTTGTCTAGTCCTAGGTTAAATGGGAAAAATATTCTCGTAAGAGACAGTCAGGTCGTAAATGTTCGATTAATGTTAAGTACGCATGTTTGCGCCTTTTCTAGTAAAGTTGCAAAAAGCTATATGGAGCCAGCTGCTCACTTGCACATCGCTTACCCAAGCTATGTCGAAACATCTGAAGTTCGTCAGGCTGTTCGAGTTGAGACTCGTTTAATATCGAATGTTGAACCAAATAGTTCCGCAACAACAATCAGCGCGGCTTCTTCTTCTATCATTATTGATTTGAGTCTTGGTGGCGCTAAACTGATATCTAAAGAAGATTTTGGTTCGGTTAACCAGACAATGCGTTTGGTGTGTAGTGTAAAAATAGGGCCTTATAATCATATTCTAAAGCTAGACTGTGAAATTAGGTCGCAAGAAATTCAAATGCTTGAGCAGGTCCAAGCTGGTTTAGTAGACAATGATTTTTTAACTCGAATGGGCGTGGAATATTTTTATGTCTATGGTATTCGTTTTGTTGAGCTTGCGAAGGAAGCGGGTATTCCTTTGATGGCATTTATTTTAGATACGCAGCGTAATAGGGCAAAATAACATTTCAGATATAAAAGCTTCTTTCTGATAGTAAAAACGCCAGCATTAGCTGGCGTTTATGTTTCACGGGCATAAATACAAATTCTATTTCTATATATTAAGATAGGTGTTTTAACAATGCCTCCACGCTTTGTTTGGCATCACCAAATAACATGCGTGTATTCTCTTTGAAAAATAGAGGGTTTTCAACACCAGCATAACCTCGGCTCATACCGCGCTTAAGGACAATAGTTTGTTTGCCATGCCATGGCTCTAATACCGGCATGCCGGCAATAGGGCTGTCTGGTTCTTCATTGGCGGCTGGATTAACAATGTCGTTTGCACCTATAACAATAGACACATCAACATTTTTAAAGTCACCGTTGATTTCATCCATTTCGTAAACAATATCATAAGGCACTCTTGCTTCAGCTAGCAACACATTCATGTGTCCCGGCATACGTCCAGCGACAGGGTGGATGCCAAAGCGAACATTTACGCCTTTGTCTTGAAGCTTCTTCGTAATCTCATAAACCGTGTGCTGGGCTTGAGCAACAGCCATGCCGTAGCCTGGTAAGATCATCACTTCTTTGGCATCAGCCAGTGCTTGAGCCGCTTCTTCTGCTTGAATTTCGATAATGCTTCCCTGATTTCCTGTGGATGCATTGGCGGATGCTTTAGTTGGTTTGCCGCCACCAATGCCGCCGAGGATGACATTGAGGAATTTACGATTCATTGCACGACACATGATGTAGCTTAAAATAGCACCACTGCTACCTACTAATGCACCGATAACGATAAGTAGGTCATTGCCTAGCATAAAGCCCATTGCAGCGGCGGCCCATCCTGAATAACTGTTAAGCATAGAAACCACAACAGGCATATCTGCACCACCAATGGCAACAACCAAATGCGCACCAAATAGCAAAGCGAGTAGGGTAATAATAGCTAAGTAATTGATGCCTTCTTCGGCACCCGCTTGAGCAAATTGAATAATCAAATAGACTTCAGCGATACAGATAAATAGGTTTAGTAGGTGGCGTGCCGGTAACCTCAGTGGTTTGCCAGATACTTTTCCACTTAGCTTTAAATAAGCGACGAGTGAGCCAGTAAAAGTCACTGCGCCGATGAAAATACCTAGGGCCGTTTCAACATCGTGAATGCG
This sequence comes from Marinomonas maritima, assembly GCF_024435075.2. NCBI lineage: Bacteria > Pseudomonadati > Pseudomonadota > Gammaproteobacteria > Oceanospirillales > Oceanospirillaceae > Marinomonas > Marinomonas maritima. The sequence goes on from NZ_JAMZEG020000002.1 coordinate 745,620, forward strand.
TTGTGCGACTAGAGAGTCGTATTCCCCATGACTTAATGCATTAGCAAACCCAACAAATACAGCGGCTAAACCAACTAAGCTGTGCAGTATGGCTACAAGCTCAGGCATTTTTGTCATTTCAACGCGTTTTGCTAGTAACCAACCAATAAGGCTGCCAGGGACAATCCCCAGTAAAAGTAATGGGTAGTTATCGGTTACAGCGCCAGTAATGGTAACGACGATTGCTAGCATCATTCCTAGCATACCGTAAATATTTCCACGTCTAGCGCTTTCTTGATGGCTCAATCCGGCTAAGGCCATGATAAACAACGCGCTTGCCCCTATATAGGCGGCTGTCATTATTCCGAAATTCATTGTTTATCTCCTATTTGCGAAACATTTTTAGCATACGGTGTGTAACAGCGAAGCCGCCCACAATATTGATACTGGTGATAAAGATCGCCAGTGCAGCCAAAATAGAAACGATGGGGTTGTCACTAGATACTTGTGTTATAGCGCCAATAACAATGATGCTGCTGATGGCATTTGTGACACTCATTAGTGGTGTATGGAGAGAGTGACTAACCCCCCAAACGACCATGTATCCAACAAAGCACGACAATACAAAAACGGTCATGTGAGCCATGAACTCCGCTGGTGCAATAGAACCTAAACCGAGTAATAGCGCCCCCGTAATAATTACTGGTACAAGAAAACCAAAAGCACTGGGCTTTTTGGTCTTTGCTTTTTCCTCTGCCTTTGTTGGCTGTCGTTGTTCGGTAACGTCCGTTTTTGGAGCGGCGGAAAGTCGAGGTGCTGGTGGTGGCCAAGTAATATTGCCTTGTTTGACAACGGTTGCACCACGAATAACGTCGTCTTCCATGTTTAGCACTATTTGACCGTCTTTTTCTGGGCATAGCTCAGTCAATAAGTGGAAGATGTTGGTCGCGAACAATTGGCTTGATTGAGCCGCCATGCGGCTAGGTAAATTGGTGTAACCGACTATAGATACGCCATGGACATCAATTACTTTGTTGGCTTGAGTTAAGCGGCAGTTGCCGCCTGTTTCAGCTGCAAGATCGACAATAACGCTGCCCGGTTTCATGGAGCGCACCATTTCTTCTGTTATTAGCTCTGGTGCTGTTTTGCCGGGGATTAATGCCGTCGTTATAATGATGTCGACGTCTTTTGCTTGTTCTGCAAATAATGTCATTTCAGCGGCGATGAACTCGGTGCTCATTGTTTTTGCGTAACCGCCTTCACCACTGCCATCTTCATCGCTGAAGTCTAGTAGCAGAAACTCGGCGTTCATGCTCTCGACTTGCTCTTTTACTTCCGGACGAGTGTCGAACGCTCGAACGATCGCCCCCATACTTTTGGCAGCACCAATCGCAGCTAAACCTGCAACGCCGGCGCCAATGACCAATACTTTAGCTGGTGGTACTTTACCCGCAGCAGTGATTTGACCTGTGAAAAAACGCCCGAAGTGTTGAGCTGCTTCCACAACCGCTCGGTAGCCGGCAATGTTTGCCATAGAGCTAAGAACGTCCATTTTTTGTGCCCGCGAAATGCGTGGAATGGCATCTAGTGCGATGGCATTGGTGCCGCGCTCAGCTAATTGTTGTAGCTTGTTCGCGTTTTGAGCTGGGTGCATAAGGCTGATCAGGGTCTGGTTGCTTCCTAATAGCTCAATGCCATAAAACCCAAACTCTGGATGCTCTACAGGGGGGCGAACTTTTATCAATACATCTGCTTCATGCCATAGTTGCTTGGTATCCTTCGTTACTTCGACTCCAGCATCTATATAGGCTTCGTCCGAGTATGATGCAGCAACACCCGCACCACTTTCTATCATAATATCAAACCCTAGTTGCTTCACTCTTGAAGCAACAGAGGGTGTCATCGCGACTCTTAATTCGCCTTCTTCTATCTCTTTCGGGATTCCGATTTTCATATTAATGCCGTTTATATCTGTTAAGGTTAGCCTAAATATTCACCCATCAATGTCTGGAAAATATTGCCCTTGTTTTCTACTTTGCTGTGCGCGTACGAAGTGAGGACAATTAAAAACCAGCTACCTAACATAATATTGCATGCTAGCGTCAACAGTGGTTGTCATAACGACGCATTATTGTTAGCTGAATGCTTGATTTTTTCTTTAAAAAAGGATTTGAATTAGCTTGTCTTTTTTGCTGTTTTTGGCGGGTATCTAGCGTTATAAAATGTCGTAATGAGATAAGTGAGGGGTAGAGAGATATGCGATCCTACGACATTGAACACCATATATGACCCAAGATAACGTGTCTGAGTTGCAACGTTTGCTGATAATGAGCAGGTTGCGGCATCACCCATAACTCAGTGTTTATTGATTTTTGGTGCAGATGTCAGTGTATGCTTTATTTCAATAAGTAATATAACAAAAGTAACACTTCCGCTTGAGTATGACTGACCTCATGCCTAGGTGGTGGTTGGAGGAGTTATTATAATGACCACACCGAGATTCGTGACTTGGGAACCTTCCATCGCGCAAACCATAATCGACGAATTCAAAGCAAAACCTGGAGCATTGCTGCCGCTTCTGCACGCTATCCAAGATCGTTTTTCATATATTCCTGAAGACGCTGTGGCGTTAATCGCTGGGGCATTAAAATTGAGTCGTGCAGAAGTGCATGGTGTTATCAGTTTTTATCATCATTTCCGTACTAAACAGCCTGGTCGTCATATAGTTGAAATTTGCCGTGCAGAAGCCTGTCAGTCTGTAGGGGCGCGTGGATTGGAAGCTTACGCAAAGAGTGCGCTAGGTGTGCAATATCATCAAACTACAGCAGATAATAATATTACCTTAGAGCCTGTTTACTGCTTGGGAAATTGCAGTTGTGGTCCATCCGTTCGTGTTGGAAATGAGGTTTACGCAGAAGTCGATTCACGACGCTTTGATGAGTTAGTGAATAGTCTAAAAACAGAGCGAGTGGAGATTCTTTAATGACATATTGTATCCATGTTCCTTCCGATACAACCGCGAAAGCGCTAGGGGCAGACCGTGTCGCTCGCTTAGTTGAATTTTTTGCCGAAGAGCACAAACTCGATATGAAAGTGAGTCGCAATAGTACTCGTGGCTTATACTGGATCGAACCACTTGTCGAAGTGGACACGGAAGAAGGGCGCTATGGCTTTGGACCGGTAAAAGAGGGTGATATTGAATCATTGTTCACCGCTGAATTTTGGAAAGGCAATGTCGATCACCCTTTGGCTTTAGGCTTGGTTGAGGAAATCCCTTATTTAAAACGCCAAGAGCGCTTCACTTTCTCTCGACTTGGTATTACTGATCCATTGTCATTAGAAGACTATAAAGCCAATGATGGTTTTAAAGGTTTGGAAAATGCGATTAGACTTTCGTCACAACAAATTGTTGATGCGGTAAAAGAATCTGGGCTACGTGGACGTGGTGGTGCCGCTTTTCCAACAGGCATTAAGTGGCAGACGGTGCTAAACGTTGAATCACCGAAAAATCAAAAATACATCGTATGTAATGCCGATGAAGGTGACTCAGGCACCTTTGCAGATCGTTTGGTCATGGAATGTGATCCGTTCATGCTTATCGAGGGTATGGTTATTGCGGGTCTTGCTGTTGGTGCCACGCAGGGCTACATATACTGTCGATCCGAATATCCACTTTCAATTGAAAACCTAAATCAAGCGATCAAAACTGCTTACGAAAACAGTTTTTTGGGTGCGAACATTTTAGGGAGTAACAACCACTTTGACCTAGAAGTGCGTATGGGAGCTGGCGCTTATATTTGTGGTGAGGAAACCTCACTACTAGAAAGCCTTGAAGGTAAGCGTGGCCTAGTACGTGCGAAGCCACCATTACCTGCAATTGTCGGTTTATTTGGTCAGCCAACGGTTGTGAATAATGTTCTGTCTTTAGCAGCGATCCCATTCATCATGGATAAAGGAGCTAAAGCGTATGCGGATGTTGGTGTTGGCCGCTCGCGCGGTACGCTACCTTTCCAATTAACCGGCAACGTAAAGTTTGGTGGTTTGGTGGAATTGGCATTTGGTCCTACACTTAATGAGTTAATGTACGATTTCGGTGGCGGTACACGCAGTGGTCGTCCGCTACGAGCGGTTCAAGTTGGGGGGCCATTGGGCGCATACCTTCACGAAAGTCAGTGGGATACTTCATTGGGCTACGAAGAGTTTGCTCAAAAAGAAGCGGTTCTTGGTCACGGTGGTGTGGTCATGTTTGATAATACTGTTGATATGAGTGAACAAGCTCGTTTTTCAATGGAGTTCTGTGTAGCGGAATCTTGCGGTAAATGTACTCCATGCCGTATTGGTTCCACTCGCGGTGTTGAAGTTATTGATCGTATTCGTTCTGGTGAAAATGTAGATGGTAATCTAAATCTGTTAGCTGATCTATGTGAAACCATGGTTGACGGTTCGTTATGTGCTATGGGGGGCATGACACCGTTTCCCGTGCAGAGCGCTATGAAATACTTTAGAGAAGATTTTGTGAAGAGCACGGTCTCAACGGCAAATACGGAGGAGCTCTAGTCATGTTACAGCATTTTGATCCCAAAAAAGATTATGGAACACCTGTCTCACTGAGTGAAAAGTTAGTGACGCTTGAAATTGATGGTGTTGAGATCAGCGTGCCGGAAGGAACCTCCGTGATGCGAGCGGCCGCCTTAGTTGATATCAATATTCCTAAGCTTTGTGCAACGGATAGTTTAGAAGCTTTTGGTTCTTGTCGTCTTTGTGCGGTACAAGTCGAAGGACGCCGTGGGACGCCAGCGTCATGCACCACACCGGCAGAACAAGGCATGAAAGTTTGGACCCAAAATGAAAAGCTAGCCAAACTTCGCCGTAACATAATGGAACTGTATATTTCTGATCACCCTTTGGATTGCTTAACGTGCCCTGCGAATGGTGACTGTGAATTACAGGACATGGCAGGTGCTGTTGGTCTAAGGGAGGTTCGTTACGGTTTTGATGGGGAAAATCACTTAGATGCTCCAAAAGATACGTCAAACCCATATTTCACCTTTGATGCAAGTAAATGCATTGTTTGTTCACGTTGTGTGCGTGCTTGTGAAGAAGTTCAGGGTACCTTCGCTTTGACAATTGATGGCCGTGGCTTTGATTCAAAGGTGGCTGCAGGTCAGAATGAATCCTTCTTAGATTCTGAGTGTGTGTCTTGTGGTGCCTGTGTTCAAGCTTGTCCAACTGCGACATTATCTGAGAACTCTATTATCGAATTGGGGCAGCCGGAGCATAGTGTCGTAACAACCTGTGCGTACTGTGGCGTTGGTTGTTCCTTCCGTGCAGAAATGAAAGGTGATCAACTTGTTCGCATGGTGCCAGATAAAGGCGGCGATGCAAATCATGGTCACTCTTGTGTAAAAGGGCGCTTTGCTTTTGGTTATGCAACACACAAAGACCGTATTAAAACGCCAATGATTCGTGATTCGATTGACCAGCCTTGGAAAGAAGTCGGCTGGGAAGAGGCTATTTCTTTTGCCGCTAGCCGTTTGAAAGGCATTCAAGCAGAGCATGGCCGTGAAAGTATAGGTGGTATCACGTCTTCACGCTGTACCAACGAAGAAACCTACCTTGTACAAAAACTGATTCGTGCCGCATTCGGTAATAACAATACAGATACTTGCGCCCGTGTTTGTCATAGTCCAACAGGCTATGGTTTAAAACAGACTCTAGGGGAATCAGCTGGAACGCAGACATTTGACTCCATTATGAAGTCAGATTGTGTTTTGGTTATTGGTGCAAACCCAACAGATGCCCATCCAGTGTTTGGTTCAATGATGCGTCGCCGTCTACGTGAGGGCGCAAGTTTGATCGTTGCCGATCCACGTGAAATTGACTTATTGAAAACGCCACATCTAGGTGATGCCGCTCATTTGCCATTACGCCCGGGTTCTAACGTTGCAATGATCAACGCGCTGTCACACGTCGTTATTACTGAAGGCTTGGAAGATACTAATTTCATTGCTAAGCGTTGTGAGTCAGATGCTTATGTTAAATGGCGTGCTTTTATCACCGAGTCTCGTAACTCCCCAGAGGAAGTTGAAGAGATTACTGGTGTGTCAGCAGCAGCCGTACGTGAAGCGGCTCGCACTTTTGCTAAAGCGCCTAATGCAGCCATTTATTATGGTTTGGGAGTAACCGAGCACAGCCAAGGTTCCACTATGGTTATGGGGATAGCTAACCTTGCATTGGCGACCGGTAACATTGGTCGTGATGGTGTGGGCGTTAATCCATTGCGTGGACAAAATAACGTGCAAGGCTCTTGTGATATGGGCTCGTTTCCGCATGAGTTGCCAGGTTATCAGCATGTATCTGATCCAGTAGCTCGTGGTCGTTTCGAAGCCGCATGGGGTGTGAAGTTAGACGATGAGCCGGGCTTGCGCATTCCAAACATGTTTGATGCGGCTATTGCTGGTCAATTCCGCGCCTTATATGTTCAGGGTGAAGATATTGCACAATCTGACCCTAATACTCATCATGTTGAAGCGGCTCTAAAAGCATTGGACTGCCTAATCGTTCAGGATATATTTTTGAATGAAACTGCGAAGTTTGCTCATGTCTTATTACCCGGTTCTTCTTTCCTAGAGAAGAATGGTACCTTTACGAATGCTGAGCGTCGTATTAACCGTGTACGTAAAGTAATGCCGCCAGTAGCAGGCAAAGAAGATTGGGAAGTAACCGTAGACCTTGCGAATGCCTTAGGTTATTCCATGAAATATAACCACCCATCTGAGATTATGGATGAGATAGCATCGTTAACACCAAGTTTCGCGGGTGTAAACTACGAAAAACTTGATAAACATGGCAGCTTACAATGGCCGTGCAATGATGAATTTCCTGTTGGTTCGCCAATTATGCATGTGGATAGTTTCCCAACGCTTGAAGGTAAAGGTCATTTTGCAATCACTGAATTTGTACCAACTACAGAGCGTGCAAACCGCAAATTTCCATTGCTGTTAACTACTGGACGTATACTGAGCCAGTACAATGTTGGGGCGCAAACACGACGTACGGATAATCAGACTTGGCATGATGAAGATATTTTGGAGCTTCATTCTCATGATGCTGAAGAACGAGGTGTCATTAGTGGTGATTGGTTGGGAATCAGCAGTCGAGCTGGACAGACAGTGCTACGAGCACTGATTAGTGATCGTATGCAGCCGGGTGTGGTATACACCACCTTCCATCATCCAGGAAGTGGTGCAAACGTGATTACCACCAATAACTCAGACTGGGCGACAAACTGTCCTGAGTATAAGGTCACTGCAGTGCAGGTTGAGAAGGTTTCTCAGCCCTCTGAATGGCAAAAGGAGTTTGTTGCTAATCATCACCGTCAACAAAAATTTCTCTCAGAAGCCGAACCTGTTAGCGCAAATGGTGAGTAAAGAATAGGCCATTCATGATCGGTAGATTAGAGCGCGATGGTGGGGACTTAACCTCTCTGGTATACCGGTTATGATATGGTCATTATAATTAAAGAGTTGCAGTGAGAAATTAATATGCACCAAAGTGAAGAAGAACATTTAATCGAAATGATTAATCAAATTGCACTTAATAATATTAGCGCTGGGGATGAGTCTGCTGTTGCGGATGTTATTGCTGGTCATGTTAAAAAGTTTTGGCCACGGCGTATGAAGGTGATACTTAAGAATTATATTGATCAAGGTGGGTCAGAGCTTCATCCTGCCGCCTTGTCGGCTGGAAAGAAGCTCTTTGTGGCAATCGATTAATATCGCAGCGTGTCTCATGAGAGTGGATTGATTGTTAAAACGCCAGCATAAGCTGGCGTTTTTTTTGTGCTGAGTATCGGGCGATTAAAGTGCTTGTAATGCTTTTATTCTGATTTCAATTGGTGGGTGGCTAGAGAATAGCTCGCCCATTGTTGGTGTTTTGCCACGGCGTATACCAAAAGCAAGCATGGAGTCTGGCATGCGGCTTTCTTCATGTTCTTGCTGTAATCGTACGAGTGCGGCAATCATGGCGTTTTTTCCTGCCAAACGAGCCCCGGCTTCGTCCGCTCTAAATTCGCGAAAGCGAGAGAACCACATAACAATCATTGAGGCCAATACACCGAAGATGATTTCAAATACAAATGTCGCAATGTAATAACCCCAACCCACGGAGCCTTCGTTATCATTTTTACGTAAGAATTGATCGACGGCATATGCGGCGATACGTGCAAAGAACATAACAAAAGTGTTAACCACGCCTTGAATGAGTGACAGGGTGATCATGTCTCCGTTTGCGACGTGTCCTATCTCATGACCCAATACTGCTTTAATTTCATCGGGCGAGAAGCGATCTAGCATGCCGCTCGAAACTGCGACTAACGCCGCGTTTCTGTTCCAGCCTGTGGCGAACGCGTTTGCATCGTGAGCGGGGAAAATCGCAACTTCTGGCATTTTAATACCTGCCTTTTGCGAAAGTTCTTTTACTGTGTCAAGTAGCCATGCTTCTTTGTGGTTGCGTGGTTGCTCAATTACAACGGCACCCGAGCCACGTTTCGCCATGAATTTAGATAATAGGAGTGAAATGATGCTGCCTGTAAAGCCAAAGACACCGCAAAAGATCAGCAAAGAGGTAAAATCGAGGCCATTGCTGGTCATGTAACCATTAACGCCCAAAAGACTTAAGACAATACCTGCCACCACCATGACGGCGAGGTTTGTCAGCAAAAACAGGATAATGCGCATCGATATGCTCCTTAAGAAACTGTTAAGGAGCATAGTAGGGCTTTATTGGATTATTTCAAGAGTGGGTTAGCGCTTTCTTAATCGACCTAAAAAGGCAGCGAATCGTTCCATGGTAGGTGTTAGTTCTTCGATGTGTGGTAAAAAGACAAAACGAACATGATCTGGTGTAGGCCAATTAAACCCAGTGCCTTGAACAATGAGTACTTTTTCTTCTCGTAAGAACTGCAAGACAAGATCCATGTCATTTTTAATTTTGTATATTTTTGGGTCGAGTCGAGGGAATAAATACAACGCCCCTTCAGGTTTATGGCAATGAACGCCGGGAATTGAGTCAAGCGCTTCCCACGCTACTTTGCGTTGCTCATAAAAGCGACCGCCTGGGATGATTAGCTCATTAATGCTTTGGTATCCACCTAATGCGGTTTGTACGGCATGCTGAGCGGGTACGTTGGCGCATAGTCTCATAGAGCTGAGAATGTCTAACCCTTCTATATAATCACTGATACCGGCTCTATCTCCCGTAATGACCATCCAGCCTGAACGAAAACCAGCGGTACGGTAGACTTTTGAGAGTCCACCGAACGTAATGCAAGGTGCGCGGCCTTCTGTCAATGTAGCAGTAGGAATATGCTGGGCGTCGTCATAGAGGATTTTGTCGTAAATTTCATCCGAGAAAATTAGGAGGTTGTGTTCATCAGCAAGATTAATTATTGACTCTAGTATGCCTTTTTCATATACGGCACCCGTTGGGTTGTTCGGATTTATAATGACGATGGCTTTGGTTTTGTTGGATATTTTTGAGCGAATGTCATTGATGTCTGGTTGCCAGCCGGCACCTTCGTCGCAGAGGTAATGCTTTACATAGCCGCCTGAGAGGGTGGCAGCAGCGGTCCAAAGAGGGTAGTCAGGGGCAGGTATGAGAATTTCATCACCGTCGTTTAGAAGTCCTTGCATGGCCATGACAATAAGTTCGCTGACACCGTTCCCCATCCAAACATGGTTTACATCCGCAGATTTGATGCCCATTGCTTGATACTTTTGCATAACAGCCTTGCGAGCCGAGTAAAGACCCTTGGATTCGCAATAGCCTTGAGAGGTGGGTAGGTTGCGAATGACGTCAACGAGTATTTCATCGGGAGCCTCAAAGCCAAATGCGGCAGGGTTGCCTATATTAAGCTTAAGTATGCGCTGCCCCTCTTCTTCCATCCGAACGGCTTCTTTTAGTACTGGGCCACGAATTTCATAGCATATATTGGCGAGTTTGTTTGATTTGCGAATTTGCACCACTTTATCCTTATGGAAGCTGGATTGTAAAAATAATCTAACTTTACACTTAACGTTGAAGTGATCAAGATGCAGTGAGAAAAAGTCTTACGTTTAAGTGGTTGTTAAGCTGCTGTCTGGCTTGATTGAAAGAGAGTCATTGGTAATTGTGTTGAGAGGTTGGTGAAGTAAAAACGACCTTCATAATTCAGCACAAGAAGGTCGTTTATATTATCGGGCTTTATTTAAGTAAAGTGATAATGTTTGGATCGCTTAGTAAGCGGTTGACTGTTTGGCTAGCCAAGCTATTCATATCGTCCTGAACGGATTGCTGGTAGGGCATTGTGCCGTACTCTCTCACTTTCTCAGAGCCGTAGTTGGCTTTGTAGGTCTGTCCTTTCGCTGCTAGCGTAGTTTTTAGTTCAAATTCTAATGTGGCCACGGTTTTTAGTGTTTCGACTGTCGTGGTGTAGCTCATCTTGGTTATTTCAATTTGTAGGTCTGCTGCTGGCATCACGCCTTGTTCTGGAGTGAAGCCTAATTCGCGCAAGCCTGCCAATACGCTATCCTTAACGCTTTGTTTGACGTCGTTTGTTGTAAAAATGTCAGCTCGTTCATTAATACTTGTTTTAATAAAGCCAATGGAACTAGTCAGTTTGGTGCTGGTGGTGACATTGATAACTCTCTCATTGGTGAAAGTTTTGCCTTTTACATCAGCCTGCGGAGTGACGCTTATATAATGTGTTGTAGAGCAGCCCGCTAATAAAAGCGTTGAAAGTGACAGGGTTAATAATAGTTTTTTGTTTAGCATAAGAGCTCCGATTCAATTGATTTATATGGTACTTTTTTTTTAAGTGACTTAAATTAATAAAAAAAACTGTTGATTTTATGTTTGGTAACAGTAATATACGCACCCGCTCACACAGCAAGATTATAACGTAGTCCCGTTCGTCTAGTGGTCTAGGACACCGCCCTTTCACGGCGGTAACAGGGGTTCAAACCCCCTACGGGACGCCATCTTTTTATATGTGTGGTTGTATAGTTTACCTATATTTCTGTGAATGAGAAGTTTTAGCTGAATGAGAGAGTAATGCGGGAATAGCTCAGTGGTAGAGCACAACCTTGCCAAGGTTGGGGTCGCGAGTTCGAGCCTCGTTTCCCGCTCCAACATCGATGTTAGCGATAATGCGATGTGTTTGTTTATAGTTTTCTCAAAACTAAACTGTGTCCCGTTCGTCTAGTGGTCTAGGACACCGCCCTTTCACGGCGGTAACAGGGGTTCAAACCCCCTACGGGACGCCATTATTTATGGTGCTTTATTTTATAAATAGAGATCGTAAATCGCTTGAATAGAGTAGAGCGGTTAGTAATGCGGGAATAGCTCAGTGGTAGAGCACAACCTTGCCAAGGTTGGGGTCGCGAGTTCGAGCCTCGTTTCCCGCTCCAACATCGATGTTAGCGATAATGCGATGTGTTTGTTTATAGTTTTCTCAAAACTAAACTGTGTCCCGTTCGTCTAGTGGTCTAGGACACCGCCCTTTCACGGCGGTAACAGGGGTTCAAACCCCCTACGGGACGCCATTATTTATGGTGCTTTATTTTATAAATAGAGATCGTAAATCGCTTGAATAGAGTAGAGCGGTTAGCAATGCGGGAATAGCTCAGTGGTAGAGCACAACCTTGCCAAGGTTGGGGTCGCGAGTTCGAGCCTCGTTTCCCGCTCCAACATCGATGTTAGTGATAATGCGATGTGTTTGTTTATAGTTTTCTCAAAACTAAACTGTGTCCCGTTCGTCTAGTGGTCTAGGACACCGCCCTTTCACGGCGGTAACAGGGGTTCAAACCCCCTACGGGACGCCATTATTTATGGTGCTTTATTTTATAAATAGAGATCGTAAATCGCTTGAATAGAGTAGAGCGGTTAGTAATGCGGGAATAGCTCAGTGGTAGAGCACAACCTTGCCAAGGTTGGGGTCGCGAGTTCGAGCCTCGTTTCCCGCTCCAACATCGATGTTAGCGATAATGCGATGTGTTTGTTTATAGTTTTCTCAAAACTAAACTGTGTCCCGTTCGTCTAGTGGTCTAGGACACCGCCCTTTCACGGCGGTAACAGGGGTTCAAACCCCCTACGGGACGCCATTATTTATGGTGCTTTATTTTATAAATAGAGATCGTAAATCGCTTGAATAGAGTAGAGCGGTTAGCAATGCGGGAATAGCTCAGTGGTAGAGCACAACCTTGCCAAGGTTGGGGTCGCGAGTTCGAGCCTCGTTTCCCGCTCCAACATCGATGTTAGTGATAATGCGATGTGTTTGTTTATAGTTTTCTCAAAACTAAACTGTGTCCCGTTCGTCTAGTGGTCTAGGACACCGCCCTTTCACGGCGGTAACAGGGGTTCAAACCCCCTACGGGACGCCACTTTATAATGAGTGGTCAGAAAATAGATAATTAATGTAATAAAATGTTGTGTCCCGTTCGTCTAGTGGCCTAGGACACCGCCCTTTCACGGCGGTAACAGGGGTTCAAACCCCCTACGGGACGCCATCTTTTTTTTGCGCTATCATAGCTAACCTTATTTTGAGTTTTTAGCCATGACTTGGTTCGTTAACTACAGATTAGAAGAATCTGTTTCCGTTGCCGATCGTGGTTTGGCTTACGGCGATGGTGTATTTGAAACCATCCGTGCGTTTCCTCAGTATTTCCTACAAATTGATGATCATCTTTCTCGTTTATATCGAGGGCTATATAAGCTCGGTATGCCTTTTTCATCCGATCAAAAAAAAGTCTTATCAGATTTCTTAGATAAAAATGTTCAGTCTTTGATTCGTAATGAGTCGGTTGTAAAAATTATCGTTACCCGTGGAGTAGGTGGAAGAGGCTATTTAGCGCCTGAACACTGCATTCATTCCATCATTATCGGTATTTTACCGGCTCCAGCTTATCAAGATCACCGCACCAAAGGCGTCTCACTCTCAATTTCTCCTGTTCCTATCAGTAGCAATCGCTTTTTATCTGGCATTAAACACTTAAACCGGTTGGAAAATGTCATGGCCAAACAGTTTTTAAAGGCAGCTGATTTTGAAGCCATCATGTTAAATGACCGTCAAGAATTGGTGGAGTGTATTCAAAGTAATCTTTTTTGGGTTGTGAAAGGTATTTTCTATACGCCTTCCCTTCAGCTGTCTGGAGTACAGGGTACTTATCGAAAGGGCATTATAGAAAACCAAGAGAGCTATACTGTTCAGATTGGGCATTATTCACTGCCTGACCTGATGGCAGCAGATGAGGTTTTTATTACTAATAGCTTGATGGGGGTCGTACCTGTCATTCATATTGCTGGAACATCTTTTCCGATTGGCATTCATACTCGGAAATTACAAATTACAAATTTCAATGCAAGCTAAGGATGTGCATGGCGCTTATTAAGTGGTTTTATCGTGTTATTTTTCTGTTTATCACCTTGTCGGCTATATTGGCAGGCTACCTTTATTACTCTATTACGGCTCCGGTGGTATTAACGTCCGTTGAAACGTTTGAAGTTCGTTCAGGGGATAGTTCTCATAGTTTAGGTGATGAGCTGAGCAAAAAAGGGTTGATCGCTTATCCTTTTCTTACTCGCGTTGTTTCAAAGCTGAATCCTGAATGGGTTCCTAAGGTTGGAAAGTACGCAATCAAGCCTGAAATGAACTTATTGGACATTATGGCGCTGTTTGATTCTGGGCAATCCATTTTTTATTCTATTACTTTGCTGGAAGGGAAAACGACTCAAGACTTCTTGTTAGCGATGAAAGTTCGGGGCAACATCACTATGACGCTGCTGGATTCTTCGAATGAAGAAATAGTTAAAAAGTTAGGGCTTGAGGTAGCGCATCCAGAAGGGCAGTTTTTTGCGAATACCTATCGCTATCATGAGGGTGATACGGACGCTAGTATCTTGAAGCATGCGCATGAATTAATGACTCAAACCTTGACAGATTTATGGGAACATAAAGTGCCAGATTTACCTTATAAATCGGCGTATGACGCCTTAATTATGGCGTCTATTATTGAAAAAGAAACCGGCGTGCCGGATGAACGACCTTTGATTGCTCAGGTGTTCATTAGTCGACTAAAAAAAGGCATGCGACTGCAGACTGATCCGACGGTAATTTACGGTCTAGGGAGCTCGTTTAAAGGCAATTTGACCCGCAAAGGCTTACAAGATATGTCGCCCTACAATACTTACCGATTCCATGGTTTGCCACCAACACCCATTGCGAATGTGGGGCGAGAGGCTATCGAAGCGGCTTTGAACCCTGAGCAAACCAAAGCCTTATATTTTGTTGCTAAAGGCGATGGGACGCATGCTTTTTCTAACACTCTAATAGAGCACAATCAGGCCGTAAGAAAATATCAGTTTAAGCGTCGAGAAGATTATCGATCAACTCCAGAAAATACGAAATAGAGGGATTTATGTATGAGAGGTAAATTTATTTCGCTTGAAGGTGGAGAAGGTAGTGGTAAGTCAACGGCGATTCACTTTATTCGCCAGTGGCTGGAGTCTCATAATATCTCTTACATACTGACTCGAGAACCTGGTGGCACGCCCCTGGCGGAAGAGATTCGTCAGCTGATATTAACGCCTAGAGAAGAGCCGGTGAATAATGTCACCGAGTTGTTGCTTGTATTTGCTGCCAGAGCTCAGCATTTGGCAGAAAAGATACAGCCCGCATTAGATAAAGGCACATGGGTGATCAGTGATCGATTTTTGGATTCGAGTTATGTGTATCAAGGCAAAGCCCGCGGTGGTGATACTAAGGTTTTAGATCAATTGGCCAGTTGGGTCGTTGGTAACAACAAGCCAGATGCTACGTTGGTTTTAGATGTTCCTGTTGAATTAGGGCAAGAGCGCGTAGTACAGCGTCAACATCAAGACCGTTTGGATAAAGAGTCAGTGCTCTTTCATCAGAAAGTGCGTGATGGTTTTCTTGAACGCGCAAGCGCAGACCCACAGAGAGTCAAGGTGATTGATGCGAGCCTATCTTTAGATGCTGTGCAAAAACAAATTGAAGATCAGTTGGTGCAGTTGAGTGAAACTTGGTCTGGTGATGCGTAAATGACAAAAATTGCTCATTGGTTGATTCCTTGTTTGCGACAAGTTCAAGTTTTGAAACAAACGAATAGTCTCTCTCATGCTTTGTTAGTGACGGGAGCGGATGGTGTAGGGCAAGAGCAACTTGCTCGTGAAATTGTCAAAGACTTGATGTGCGAAGGTGGTCAGGCTGCAGCTTGTGGACAGTGCCATTCATGTGAGTTGATGCGAGCCGATACACATCCAGATTTCCGTGTTTTAGATGGTGAGGCGTCGACTATTAAAGTCGATCAAGTGCGTTTATTAGTAAGGCAAATAAATCAAAAACCGCAAATAGGTCAAAATAAAGTTGTCTTAATTACGCACGCTCAAGCGATGAACATCAACGCAGCAAACGCCGTATTAAAAGCATTAGAAGAGCCCGCGCCGCGTACTTATTTTGTGCTTACCAGTTCGCAATCCACCAGTCTTTTGCCAACCATAAGAAGCCGATGCCTTTTGGTCAGCGTACCTACCCCGACTGTTGATGACGTAAAACAGTGGTTGCTGCAGTTTCCAGATCACCAAGAGTTAAGCTCTCTGTTTTGGTTAACTATACAACCTTTTCGTTTATTGTCGATTCAGCAACAAGGTAAAGCTAAACTATACGCTGGCTTGCCTGAGCAGCTGAATGCCATGTTGCAAGGCACGACAGCAGTTAGTGATGTATTAAAAGGGTTGGACAGTAATAATATTGGAGATTATTGCAACGGACTGGCGGCTATTCTGCATCAGTGTATTTGTCATTCAACAGGCGCCCCATTAGATGGCGCCTTACATGCGATATATTCAACCTTGATAACAAGGTTGAATATTCAATCGCTCATGTTGCGTTATCAAGCGCTACAAAAACTGAAGGCAGACCTTAAAAAAACAAACTTAAACCCCATAATACAACTCACACACGAATTGAATCAGTGGTAAACCAACTATGTTAATTGATACCCATTGCCATCTCGACATGCTGGATCTGGCACCTTATAACGATGATATGAACTTGGCCATTGATGCGGCGTATCAAAAAGGTGTCAGGCAGTTACTGAGTATCTCTGTTGATCTGAATAAAATGGATACAATATTAGGGTTCACTAAACGCAATGGTGTTTATGCTAGTTGTGGCGTTCACCCGTTGCAGAGTGAAGGCTTAATTCAGGACGAACTTTTGCTGCGACAATACGCTGCGAACCCTAAAGTGATTGCGATCGGTGAAACAGGATTGG
This sequence comes from Marinomonas maritima, assembly GCF_024435075.2. Lineage (NCBI taxonomy): Bacteria > Pseudomonadati > Pseudomonadota > Gammaproteobacteria > Oceanospirillales > Oceanospirillaceae > Marinomonas > Marinomonas maritima. The sequence goes on from NZ_JAMZEG020000002.1 coordinate 761,930, forward strand.
ATTATTTTTATGAGACATCAGCGTTGGCCCATGAAGCCCAAAAGACCAGTTTCATTCATCACCTTAAAGCGGCTGGGTCGCTTGGTTTGCCTGTCATTGTTCACACCCGAAATGCAAAAGAAGACACATTGTCACTGATCAAGCAGTATGGTAATCGAGATACCGCTGGTGTTTTGCATTGTTTTACTGAAGATTATGAAATGGCCAAATCGGCATTGGATGAAAACTATTTGATTTCCATTTCTGGAATTGTAACGTTTAAAACCGCAGCGGATCTTAAGGAAACAGTTCGTAAACTTCCTTTGGAGTCTTTGATTGTCGAAACAGATTCGCCATATCTTGCTCCTGTGCCTTATCGAGGTAAGAAGAATGAGCCTAAATACGTATCGGAAATCGCTCAGTATGTAGCAGATTTAAAAGGTATTCGTTATGAGGCTTTGTTAGAAGCAACTGCCGCGAATTTTCATCGTGTGTTTTCAAAAGTAAACCCACAACATCAGCTTCAGCTTGGTACAGAATAGTTGAGCAATACGGTTCGCTTAGTCGTTTTTTGGAACATCAATACTGTTTTGATACTCAATAATCACGATGATATTTCTACTCCAATATAGGCGAAGTGAAACCGGAGTGTTAGTCTCAACGTATTGTATTTATTTAACATATTTGAAAGGAGAGTTTTCTTCTTTCACAAACCAACTTTCTAAGTGGTTTGTTAGACAAAAGGAAATCCATTGATGTCCAGCATGGTTACCTCTCTACCGTACCAAGCGCTTGCTGCCAAAGTGCCTGATGATCACCTAGCTTTTAAGACGTTAAACGACATTGAGCCACTTAGTGGGATTTTAGGTCAAGAACGCGCGGTTGAAGCAATTCAATTTGGCGTGGCCATGCAACGTCCAGGCTACAATATTTTTGCTATGGGCGATTCGGGAACAGGTCGTTCCTCTTACGTCTTGAGTTATCTCAAAAGCGAAGCTAAACGTCGCTCAGCACCCAATGAATGGGCTTACATTAATAACTTTACGGAAAGTCATCGACCTAAAGCACTCGAATTTGCACCAGGATTAGCGTCTGAATTCGAGAAAGAAATTCGTGTATTAATTGATGGTTTAATGGCTACTTTTCCTGCTGCCTTTGAAAACCCTTCTTACCAGCAGCAAAAGAGTGTAATTGATCGTGCTTTCAACGATCAATATGAAGCGGCTATTAACAAAGTTGAGCGTGTTTCAGGAAAAATTGGTGTGGCAATGTTTCGCGATGCTTCTTCTGTTAGTTTTGCTCCGATGAAAGAGGGTAAAGCATTAGAAGAAAATGAGTTTGCTGCATTAACGGATGACGAGCGTGATGTTTTCCAAGAAGGTGTTTCGACACTAGAAGGCTTATTGAACGAAGAGTTATTAGGATTGCCGCAATGGAAGCGAGCGACGTACGATCAAATTCGACAGTTGAACTTGGACACGGTGAAAGAAGCGTTAGACCCTTTGATGTCTGGCTTGTTTGAGAAGTACAAAGATGATGCGAATATTGTTGCTCATCTTAGCGCCTTAAGAGAGGATCTTGATAAAACTATTATAGATCAAATGGCCGATGATAAAGCGTCTGAGAACCGAGATGAAATTGGTCGTCGACAATTTTATGAAGAGTTATATTTGCCCAATATCGCGATAACGCATGAAACGGATGGTGGGCAGCCCGTAGTTTATGAGCCTCATCCAACATATCGAAACCTATTTGGTCAAGTCGAGCACAGTAGTGATCAAGGTATGCTCGTGACTAGCTATCGTTTGATTCGCTCTGGTAGTTTGCATGCCGCAAACGGCGGTTATTTGATATTGGATGCAGAGAAGCTGCTAACAGATCATTATTTGTGGGAAGCGCTTAAGCGTGCTTTGAAAAGCAAGACAATCAAAATTGAACATCCTTACGCCGACATGGGGTTGATGAACACCATGACGCTGTCGCCACAAGATTTGCCGTTGCAGGTAAAAGTGGTATTGATTGGTGCGCGTGACATTTATTATTTATTGCAAGACGCTGATCCTGATTTTCAGGAAATGTTTCGAGTCTTAGTGGATTTTGATGACACATTAAAGCGCTCAAAAGAGTCTGAATTGTCTTTTGCTCGCCTTATGAAAGACCGTGTAGATAAAGAAGAATATGCGAATGTAACGCGCGACGGCGTGGCGGCTCTTATTGAATACAGCAGTCGTTTGGCTGAGCATCAGCGCGAAATGGCGGCGAAAATTGGTGATGTTTTTGAATTGTTAGGCGAAGCGGACTTTGTTCGTGAAATGGCCAAAGACACCGAAATCACAGCAGATCATATAACGCGCGCTTTAAAAGCCAAAAGACATCGTACCGGTCGTGTCAGTGAGAAAATCATTGAAGAGATCATCGATGGCACGGTTTTATTAGAAAGTGAAGGCTATGCCGTGGGTAAAATTAACGGCCTAACAGTTATGCAAATTGGTGATAGTAGCTTTGGTGCACCAGCTCGAATTTCTACGACTGTGTATCCCGGCGGCAAAGGGATTATAGACATTGAACGAGAGTCCAACCTAGGTCAAAACATCCATTCTAAAGGTGTGCTGATTTTATCTGGTTATCTTGGCAATAAATACGCTCAGCGCTTTCCACTTGATATCTCGGCTTCCATTGCGATGGAGCAAAGTTATGGCTATATCGATGGTGACAGTGCTTCCACTGCTGAACTTTGTTGTTTACTGTCAGCGTTGATTCAAGTACCAATCCGCCAAGATCTTGCCATTACGGGTTCTTTAAACCAGTACGGTGAGGTTCAGGCAATTGGTGGGGTGAATGAAAAAATAGAAGGTTTCTTCAATGTTTGTAATGCACGTGGCCTGACGGGTACGCAGGGTGCCATTATTCCTAAATCTAATGCCATTAACCTGATGTTGAATGACGATATTGTCGAAGCCGTTAAAGCGGGTAAATTCCACATTTATGCCATTTCTACGGCGGATGAAGCGTTGCATTTATTAACGGGTATGGAGCCAGGTATTCCCGATGAAGAAGGCGAGTACCCGGAAGGCACGGTATCTGCGAGAGTCATTGAGCGCCTAGAAGAAATCTCTAAGCTCGGTGAAGAGGAAGATGACGAAGAAGAAGACGATGAGGCCGAAGACACTGAGTCTGAAGGGACAAAGAAGGCGGACAAAAGCAAAAAATAAGCGTTAATGGTAACTAGTGTTTGCCATTGGTTCTTTTTATTATCTGCGTTTTGCATTGAGAATTTACCAAAGAATAAACAGTGTAATAGAGGTTGTCAGCTTTGACATAAACATAGCTGGCGACCTCTTTTCGTTTACTTGGCAAATGTGTTTTTAGAATTAAAGCACTTTTGAATGTTTTACCACTCATTAAGTCTTGTGCAGCTTTATTCGCTTCTAGTTTTGCATCAAAATCACTGCACTCTGCAAAAGCCCGGCAACTTAACGTTAAACAAAACGTGATGAAAAAATTGTATTTAAAATTTAAAATACTAAACTCCAGTGTGACTTCCGATCAGTTTGTTTGTATTTTATCAAAGATAAATTAAGTGTTCTTTAGTATCTGCTAAGCGAAATAATTCAACAAGGTTAGAGACATGCAAAAGCTTACAATTTATAAGGTGTATTTTTTAGAGAGCATGTTATTTTAAACATCATTGTTTAAAATGATCAACTAAGCCAATGTAAATGTACTTTGGATTTAAAGGGTGTTTTTATGAATAAAGGTCTTCTTGTTGCTACGATTCTCTCGATTTCTTGTTCGTCTTTTGCCTTTGCGGAAGGTGCTTGTGATGAAACTGCGTTGCGCGGTTATATGACGAATATTAAAGATGAAATGCGTTTACTGTCATCAGATGTAAAGTCAGGAGATAGCGATGCGGCGGTACAGAGAGTGGACACGTTAATTTCCTTTTTCGAGAAAGCGCGTAATGAAACCCCTTATAAATTCAGTGCCAATAATTTACAAGGTAGCCCGCTCAAAGAGCAAAAAGCTGAATACACAAAAGTCGTTGACGATACGATTGTGATATTGAAAAAGCTGGAAAATGCATTGCAATCTGGAGACACACCTCAAGTGAAAATGCTGTTTGGTGAAATAGGTGGCCAAAGAAAGCTGGGACATGGTTCTTTTAAAGCAAATTGCTAGTACTCTTGGATGACCTAGCTTGAATTCACTGCTACAATGCGCGCGATAAAGAGAGGATATTATGGCTCGTGCTAAAAAATCGCGTAGTATGCGTGGAAAACTTGGAAAAACTGGTTCGAAAGAGCAGATGAAAGAGCAGAATAAAGCTCGAAAAGCCTCATCTACTCGTCGTTTTGCAACAAAGAAATCCAAGGAACGCAAAGAACAAGCGCACAAAAAACTTGATAGATTAGGGTTACTTCCAGAAAAAGAGGCGGCTCCTGCTGCTGGGCGCCCGCGCCGTTTTGTTTTCGTTAAGCCTGTAGATGAAGCTGCAGAACAAGCGAAGGCTGACGCAATGGCAAAGTCCAATGACATCGATACCGACAGCGAAGATTTATCGCTTGATGAATTGTTGTCTGCCTTTACTGAAGAAAAGTAAGCGCAGAAATGTATAATAAAAAAAGGCTGCTTATGCAGCCTTTTTTTATGCTTGAAAAACGCAGTACAATTAAAAAATAATATTGACGACCGTTCCGTTATATAAGGTGATGAATGTGAAAGCTTCTGTTCCAATGTCGAGTGTTCGCTATCTTTTAAAAGCCGTTGAAGAGCAAGGTCTAGACCGTCAAGCGGTGTTAGACAGTTTAGAAATAACACAAGATGAAATAGAGAAGAGCGATTCATTCCCTGCTTATCGATACGGAATGTTGTATCAAAAAATCATGTGGCTAATGCAAGATGAATCGTTTGGTATGTTGAGCGGCGGTAAAGTGCCAAATGGTACTTTTAGAATGATGTGTCTTTGTATTATTCATGCAAAAAGTCTTGCACATGCCCTATACCGTTGCAGTGATTTCTATGAAATCTGCCGAGGCCCAACAATCAAGCCGGTACTGATCAAAAAAGGTCGATTTGCCATGGTAACTTTTGCGGCTTTGAATTCGTCGGAAGAAGCTATAGATGCTTTAGTCGTCCCTGAGTCAAAAGAGCAGTTAAGAACAACACTTTCAATGTGGCATCACTTTATTTGTTGGTTGATTGGGCGTCGTTTAAATCTTAAGGCTGCGTACTTTACAAGTGAGCGCCCTGATGACGTTGAATATTATAAAACCCTATTTCAATCAGAAGTGAAATTTGATCAGCACGCGAATGCTTTGGTATTTCCTGCCAGTTATCTAGACATGCCTATTGTGCAAACGGAAGACAGTTTAAGGGGCTTCTTAAAGACGGCCCCTTATCAATTGTTGGTGATGGTTGAAAATGATAACAGCCTTAAGTCTCAAGTGATGGCGATGCTAGGGAAAGATTTCTCGCGTGAGATGCCAAGTGCGGAAGAGGTGGCGAGTGCGCTTAATATGAGCGTTTCTACATTGCGACGTCGCTTAAATGATGAAAAAACCTCTTATCAGAATATTAAAGACGAATGCCGAAAAGAAGCTGCAATTACGTACATGAACGTACCTCAGTTAAGTATCAATGATATAGCGGCGTTAATGGGATTTGATGAGCCGAGCGCTTTTTTCCGTTCTTTTAAAAAATGGACGGGAATGACACCGGGAGAGTATCGAAAAAGTGAGGAATATCTTAAATTCGGCAAGGCGATGAAACGCCCATGATATTTGATTCTGAGTTATATTTTCTTAAGCGCTGATTGTTTTTGTTAGAAATATAGGTCTGAATTGTTATTGTGAGATTCGTTGCCTTTTTACATGCTATAGGGATACATCCGCTCGGATAACTAACCGGAGAATAAAAAATGAGCGAATACCAGTACCCAATCAATGATATTTTATTTAGTTTGCTTTGTGTTGCTCATATAGAACGCTTAACGCCGTACCTTGAAGATGAGGTAGATAGTGATCTCTTAGATGCTATTCTTGGTGAAGCAGGTAAATTGTCAGAGCAAGTTATTGCGCCTATCAATGCCAGCGGCGATAAAGACGGTTCACGCGTCGAGCAAGGCGAAGTGATCGAGGCTAAAGGCTTTAAAGAAGCTTTTAAAGCCTATTCACAAGGTGGCTGGATTGGTCTTTCAGGCGATCCTAAATACGGTGGTCAAGGCTTGCCTTCTTATATAGCTACTGCAGTAAACGAAGGCGTTCAAGCCGCTAACTTATCTTTTTCCCTTTGTCCTTTGTTAAGTTTGGGCGCAATTGAAGCCATTAGCTTGCACGCTAGCGATGAGCTAAAAAATCGTTATTTGCCAAAAATGTTAGCGGGGGAGTGGGCTGGGACGATGAATTTAACCGAGTCCGCTGCCGGTTCTGATCTTGCTGCTATTAGTTGTAAAGCAACGCCAGATGGTGACGTTTTTCGTATCAAAGGCCAAAAAATATTTATTACTTGGGGCGATCATCAAATGAGTGACAATATCATTCATTTGGTGTTGGCACGTCTACCCGGAGCGCCTGAGGGGGTGAAGGGTATCTCTTTATTCATCGTTCCGAAATTCCTATTGAATGAGCAAGGTGAGCTTAGTGAGCGTAATGATGTTCAGGTTGTTTCTGTTGAACATAAGATGGGAATTCACGCGTCTCCGACGTGTGTGATGAGTTTTGGCGATAAAGAAGGCGCTGTTGGTTACCTTGTTGGTCGAGAAAATGAAGGCATAAAAGCCATGTTCACCATGATGAACAATGCTAGGCAAGGTGTTGGCTTACAAGGTTTGGCCATTTCTGAGCGTGCTTATCAGCAAGCGCTAGACTACGCAAAAGAGCGCAAACAAGGCATGAATGCCTCACGCACAGAACGAGCAGCCATCATTGAGCATCCTGATGTATTGCGTATGCTTATGACGATGAAATCACAAATTGATGCGATGCGTTCGCTCGTTTATGTGGCCGCTGTTGAGAATGATTTGTCTCATCTGTCTACTGGAGAGCAACAAAAGCAATCTATTGCAAGAACGGCTTTGTATACACCGATTGTGAAAGGTTGGATCACTGAGCAAGCTCAAGAAATAACGTCTTTAGCCATCCAGGTGCATGGCGGAATGGGATTCATCGAAGAAACTGGAGTCGCCCAGCATGCTCGAGACGCTCGTATCCTTCCCATTTATGAAGGCACAAATGGAATTCAGGCAATTGACTTAATTGGCCGTAAATTGCACTCGGACAAAGGTGAGGCCATGATGTCTTTATTGGCTGAGATTGAAAGCGAATTAGTTCAATGGCAAGAATCGACTTTCTCTACTCAGGTAGAAAAAGTACGAGTTGTTCTTATTCAAGCTCAAAAAGCAACGCAATACTGCCTCTTAGCAATGGAGAAAAATCCAGTTTTAGGCACAGGGTTAGCCTATTCATATATGATGCTGATGGGGTATTTGATCGGTGCTTGGTTACAGCTTAGAGCCCTAGATGCTTGTCATAGCGGTCAAGGTCAGCTTGATGAAACTCAGAAACGCTCATGGGAGCATTCAGTGGCTTTTTATTGTGATCACCTTTTGTCTAGATCGTCGTCACACTTCATCTCTATTGAGCATGGTCAGTCATCGGTTGAAGGGTTGGACGCAAATAGTTTTATACGCTAAAAGATAGTGTAAATTATTCATATAAAAACAATAATGCCAGTTATTGGAGGCAGTATGACAGACAGAGAAGTAATGGAATTTGATGTTGTGGTTGTTGGTGGTGGCCCAGCAGGGTTATCGGCAGCTTGTCGCATTATGCAAAGAGCCCAAGCAGAAGAGAAAGAGATTAGTGTTTGTTTGGTTGAGAAAGGTTCTGAAATCGGTGCTCATATTCTTTCTGGTGCTGTTATTGACCAAAAGGCTCTCGCAGAACTATTTCCTGATTGGCAAGAAAAGGCAGCACCATTAAATACTCAGGTGAATAGTGATGAATTACTTTGGTTAAGTTCTGAAAAAGACTCAAGATTATTAAACCATTGGATGGTACCGAAAACCTTGCACAATGATGGTAACTACATCATTAGTCTTGGCAATCTTAGCCGCTGGCTTGCAGAACAAGCAGAATCATTAGGTGTGGAAGTTTTTCCTGGCTTTTCGGCGGCTCACCTTTCTTACGACACGGATGGTAATGTGGAAGGCATTATTACAGGTGATATGGGGATTGCTGCGAATGGAGCTGAAAAAGACGGTTTTATGCCGGGTATGCTATTAAAAGCAAAATATACGATTTTCGCTGAAGGTTGCAGAGGTCATCTCGGTAAAGAGTTGATGGCCCACTTTGAGCTTGATAAAGGCAAGGCTCCTCAGCATTATGGTTTGGGTATTAAAGAATTGTGGGATGTGCCTGAGTCTCAAAGTAAGCCAGGTACTGTTATTCATACGGCGGGTTGGCCATTAGGTAATGAAGCTGGCGGCGGCGGTTTTTTATACCACTTAGAAAATAACCAAGTGGCTGTCGGATTAATCGTCGATTTAAACTACAAAAATCCGTATTTAAGCCCGTATGATGAATTTCAAAAATACAAACACCATCCGGTGATTGCAGCGCATTTAAAAGACGCAAAACGTGTTTCTTATGGCGCCCGAGCGATTGCGAAAGGCGGTTGGGCATCATTACCTAAAATGAGCTTTCCAGGCGGTTTGGTTATTGGTTGTGATGCTGGCACACTTAACCCTGCAAAAATCAAAGGGACGCATACGGCAATGAAAAGCGGTATGTTGGCGGCGGATACTATTTTTGATGCATTGCAGACAGAAAATCCACCGACAGAGTTGCATCAATTTAATGATGCGCTGCGTGACTCTTGGTTAGGGAAAGAATTGCAGCAGGCTCGCAATTTCGTGCCTGTAATGCATAAGCTTGGTACTTTCTGGGGTGGAGCTTACAACTGGTTGGATCAGAATATTTTCTCTGGAGGCTTGCCATTCACGTTCAATGATATGGTGCCAGATTACGCCAGTTTAGAATTAGCGGAAAAGCATGTTGCACCAGTGTACAAAAAACCGGATGGATTGCTGAGTTTTGATAAGTTATCTTCCGTATTCTTGTCTAACACGAATCATGAAGAAGACCAGCCGTGTCATTTACAATTGAAAGATCCAAACATTCCAGTGCAAAGTAATTTGATGAAGTTTGCTGAGCCTGCTCAGCGCTATTGCCCTGCCGGTGTTTACGAAATTGTAGAATCGAATAATGAATCCATTTTCCAAATAAACGCACAAAATTGTATTCACTGTAAAACGTGCGATATTAAGGACCCTGCGCAGAACATAACCTGGGTAACACCAGAGGGATCTGGCGGACCGAATTACCCAAATATGTAATACAAGTTATAGATCATATGCAAACGGATCATGTATCTGTGCTCCGTTTGTTCTCATTCGCTACTGGATTTCACCCTGCGCCTGATGAATAATAGTACCCTACAAAAAGGGGAATACTATGCGCTTATGGGTTGATGCCGACGCCTGTCCTAATGTTATTAAAACCATTCTTTTTCGTGCCGCCGAACGTGTTGAAATTCAATGTATTCTAGTGGCCAACCAAGCCATCGCTATTCCGCCTTCAAAATGGATTGAACGCCGTGTGGTGAGTTCTGGCTTTGATGTTGCAGATGATTACATTGTCGATAACATTGATATTCATGATTTGGTTATTACTGCAGACATTCCATTAGCGTCGGATGTGATCGACAAGGGCGCCTTGGCGATTAACCCTCGTGGCGAACTGTATACCAAAGAAAATATCAAACAAAGACTCGGTATGCGTGACTTTATGGAACAAATGCGTGCTTCTGGAATGCAAACAGATGGCCCAGCAAGCTTCAGTCAGCAAGATCGTATGGCGTTTGCGAATACGCTAGATAAGCTGTTAGCACAAAGAGTTCGGTGACGCTGTCCTTTCATTGAGTCATCTGGAAAGTGTTTTATGGATATTTTCCAGATTATTCAATATTTATAGGTGAGTTCATATGAAAAAAATCGTTATTGTTGGCGGTGGTGCAGGTGGCTTGGAATTAGTTACTAAGCTAGGCCATGCGTTTGGTAAAAAACGCCAAGCAGAGGTCGTGCTTATTGATCGGAGTCAGACACATATTTGGAAGCCTTTGCTGCATGAAGTGGCAACTGGGTCGATTGACATTAACAGTGATGGCTTAAATTACAGAGCGCATGCCGCCAAACATCATTATCAGTTTCAATTAGGCACGTTAATGGGTGTTGACCCAGAGAAGCGAACGCTGACACTGGATTCTCTGTCTGATGATATGGGTCACACAGTACTACCGGAACGTACCATTTCCTACGATATTTTGATCATGGCTGTGGGGAGTGTTAGTAACGATTTTGGAACGCCTGGTGTGTCTGACCATTGTTACTTTCTAGACTCTCATAAACAAGCCGAGCGTTTCCAGCAAGCCCTACTAAATCAATTCTTGCGGGTCCATCAAGAAGGAACTGACGCTAAGCTTAAATTGGCCATTGTGGGGGGCGGCGCAACGGGTGTAGAGCTGTCTGCAGAACTGTTCCATGTTGCCGATATGCTCAAGGCTTATGGGATGCCTGAAATGTCAGGTAAGCGCGTGAATGTCCAACTGATTGAAGCTGGAGCGCGAATATTACCGGCACTACCGGAGCGAGTAGCTGCATTAGCCACCAAAGAGTTAGTTCGACTTGGTGTTACCGTCAGTCAAGGAACTCGCGTGGTACGCGCTTATGATAGCGGTTTTGAGACGGCGGACGAAAAAAATATTGATGCGGATCTGATGATTTGGGCCGCTGGCGTAAAAGCTCCCGATTTTGTTGCAAAGATTGAAGGTTTTGAAACGACTCGAAATAACCAAATATTGGTAAAAGCAACATTGCAAACAACGGCGTTCGAAAATATTTATGTGATTGGTGACTGTTGTGCCTGCAAGCAAGCCGACGGTTCGTTTGTTCCTCCAAGAGCACAGTCTGCACATCAAATGGCGTCTTTAGTTTTTGCTAACATCAAAGCGTCGTTCTTAAGTGAGCCTCAGAAAGAATACGTCTATAAGGATTATGGTTCTTTGGTGAACTTGAGTCGTTACAGTACGGTAGGTAATTTGATGGGTAATTTAATGGGTGGATCGATGTTTATTGAAGGGCGCATTGCTCGCTTTGTTTACGTATCTTTGTATCGATTACACCTTATAGCCATACATGGTTGGGTGAAGGCAACGGTGATTATGGCGGCTCAAAAAATTGGTAAGGTTGTTAAGCCAAAATTGAAACTGCATTAATATCCTTATACAAGACTGTAATAATAAAAACCGAGTCATTATGATCTCGGTTTTTTTTGTTTTAAATTTTACTTAGAAAAGCTTGACCTATGTGCTACCTATAGGTTTTACACTGATGTTATTGAAATCTCTTAAAGGAATTATTATGCGAGTGAGCGAGCTAGCCAAAAAAGCCAGTGTAACGGCCGAGACTGTCCGTCATTACACTCGATTAGGATTGATCGATGCTAAGCGAGATCCGAATAATGGTTATCAACTTTACGATAACGTGGGATTGCAGCGATTGCACTTTATTCGTCAAGCCAGTGAGTTAGGGTTTAGTCTAAAACAAATAGAAGAGATCTTTCAGCAGTCGGATAGTGGTGACTCACCTTGCCCTATGGTTAGAGATCTATTGCAAAAAAAAGTACCCGAAACCAAATTGAAAATAGCCCAGCTTCAAGCCCATTTAGTGAAAATGGAAGACGCGTTGGCCGTTTGGGAAAATATGCCAAATGGCGCCCCTGATGGTCATTCGATTTGTTGTTTGATAGAAGAATGGGAAAGCACTGAATAACGCTATAAGCAGAGATATAGAAGGAGGTAAAAATGAATCGTCCAGAAGAAGTCGGCATCGGCCCAGTGGTAGCGTTAGAGCTTAACGTAACTGGCATGTCATGCCAAGGTTGTGTATCAAAAGTACGCAAGATGATCCAAGAGAAAAGCCCAGAAGCCATTGTTGAAGGAATCCCTAAAGAGCACAAATTACGGGTGATATCAGGGCTTTCTTTGGCTTCTATAGAGGTCAGTGTTCAAGACGCAGGTTATCAGTTTTTGGGCATTCTAGATAGCAATGAGCAAGCTCATTCAAAAGAGAGTGCAAAACCCAAAGCAGACGCTGATAAAGTAGAGCCGGATGAGGCAGAAGCCAAAAAAATCACATCAGAACGTCCAGATAGCTCAGTAAACTATCAGCTTTCTATTTCTGGTATGACCTGTGCGAGTTGTGTGAATACAGTGCAAATGGCTTTGTCGAGTTCAGAAGGTGTTGTTTCAGCAGAAGTTAACTTTGCCAACCATACCGCTCAGGTTGTTACAAAAGGGTCTTTAGATGCTCTCATTAAAGCGGTCGATGATACGGGTTACCAAGCAAGCCTGATTCAAGACGCTGAAAAAAGTGAGGAAGAGCGAGGTCAAAGAGAACTGACTGAGTATCGTTACAAATGTAAGGCGTCAGCGCTTGGGTTAGGGCTGGGTATTCCATTGATGCTCTACGGCGTTTTGGGTGGAAATATGATGCTGAGCTCGCTCACTGATAGAATCGTTTGGCTTTTGGTTGGGCTTTTAACACTGTGGATCATGGTTCAAGCGGGTAAACATTATTTTCGTGGTGCTTGGAAAGCGTTTTCGACTCATCAAGCAAACATGGACATGCTTATCGCGTTAGGAACGGGGAGCGCTTGGTTTTATTCTATGCTTGTTGTATTGATGCCAGACTGGTTTCCGCAGAATACGAATCACTTATATTTTGAAGCGTCCGTCATGATCATCGGTTTGATCAATCTTGGTCAGGCTTTAGAATTGCGTGCTCGCCGTAAGACAAGTAAAGCCCTGCATCGCCTTTTGGACCTTCGACCTAAAATGGCCACTCGAGTAGAAGGCGAGAGCGAGTCACGCATCAATGTCTCAGACATTAAAGTAGGGGACATTCTTCGAGTTCGCTCTGGTGATAAAATCCCTGTTGATGGTGAGGTATTAGAAGGCTCTTCAACGGTGAATGAATCTATGTTGACTGGTGAGGCAGCGCCTATCGAAAAGATCACCGGCAGTTTGTTGTCGGCAGGTACGGTAAATGGTCAAGGCAGCTTGTTATTTAACGCGACGCGTATCGGTGCAGATACCTTGCTTGCACAAATCATAACGATGGTGGGTAAAGCACAGAACTCAAAACCGCCCATTAGTGTGCTGGCCGACAAAGTGTCCGCTATTTTTGTTCCTAGCGTGATTATCATTGCTATTTTGACGGCATTGGCTTGGTTCAATCTAGGCAATGAATCGGTCTTTTCTTATATGCTGGTAACAACCATATCTGTACTGATTATTGCTTGTCCTTGTGCTCTGGGATTGGCGACGCCCATATCAACCATGATAGGTGTTGGTAAGGCGGCAGAATACGGAGGTCTTATTCGTAATGGAGACGCTTTGCAAAGAGCCAGCGAGTTGACCGTTGTTGTATTGGATAAAACCGGTACGATAACCGAAGGTAAGCCTAAAGTGGTTGAGCAGTGGTTAGCCGATTCTTCTCAGAAAATACTTGTGGCACAGGTTGTTTCCGCCCTAGAAGCGCGAGCGAACCATCCGTTAGCGGATGCACTTCTTCAATATTGTCAAAAACATTTAGATGGAAATGATAAAACGATACTTGATGAGTTTGAGTCTCTTGTTGGATTGGGGGTGAAAGGGAACGTTCAGGGGAAAATATTTTATCTTGGTAATGAGCGCCTAATGCAAGAGAAAGGGATTCATTTGGACATAACGAAAGATGAAAGCCAATACAGTGATGCCACACGGGCATACCTTGCTGACGAGGCATCTTTAATGGCCATATATTATATTGAAGACCCCATCAAAAAAGGCGTGAAAGCAGCGATTTCGAGCTTTAAGAAGCAAGGTTTGAAAATTGTTATGCTGACTGGAGATAATCCAGAGACAGCAGCGAGTGTGGCTAAGAACGTTGGGATTGAGGATTATCATGCTCAGCTCATGCCGGATGATAAATTGAACTGGGTAAAGCGGCTTCAAGAGGAAAATGAAGTGGTGGGGATGATTGGTGATGGTATTAATGATGCGCCCGCTTTGGCTCAGGCTGATGTCGGGTTTGCTATGGGGGCGGGGACCGATGTTGCCATGGAAAGTGCGGATATCACCTTGATACACAATGACCTTAAAGGTGTCGCGGATGTAATTCAAATTAGCAAAGCCACACTCAGAAATATTAAGCAAAATTTATGGGGAGCTTTTGCGTACAATACCTTAGGTATCCCAATTGCCGCTGGTATTTTGTTTCCTTTTACCGGTTGGCTTTTGAGTCCAGTTATCGCTGGCGCAGCGATGTCATTGTCCTCAGTTACTGTTGTCACCAATGCTAACCGGCTAAGGTTATTCCGCGTGACACGATCAGATATACAAAAGACGGAGGAAGTATAATGAGCGAGCTCATTAATTTGTTAGGTTTTTTACTTATTGTGTGTGTTGTCTATTGGTTTTGGTGGCCGGGGAAACGCAGGAAAAATAATAAAAAATCGAGTTGAACGTTTTACAATATTGTTTTGAGAAAGTAATTGTTGTGTAAGTGTTGTAGTATACGAGCGCTAAAAATAAGCCAAGAGGGAGCTCTTGGCTTATTTTATTGCAGTGTTAAACAAACCAAACATCAGCCATTATTTTAACAAACTTCGGAGCGATTATGCTTGCTTATCAATGGGGTATTTTTGCCATTGCTCTTGGTACTTTCGGATTAGGCACCACAGAGTTCATGCCTATGGGCTTATTACCCGTCATTGCGGACGGCGTTAATGCCTCTATACCTGCGGCAGGGCTGTTGATTAGCGCTTATGCGATCGGTGTCATGATTGGCGCACCAGTGATTACCCTGTATTTAACCCGCTACAGCCACAAAACATCCTTGCTTGCGTTAATGATTATTTTTGTCGTGGGCAATGTGTTGTCTGCACTTTCTATTAATTACGAAACCTTTTTAATATCGCGTGTTATCACCAGTCTTTCACATGGTGCCTTCTTTGGTATTGGTGCGGTGGTTGCGATGAACCTTGCGCCGTATCACAAAAAAGGCTCTGCGGTTGCGTCCATCTTTCTTGGGCTAACGATTGCCAATATCGTAGGCGTTCCTATCACTACCTGGTTAGGACAAACGTTCGATTGGCGCATTTCTTTTGCGGTTACAGCCGTGTTAGGTGTTATCGCGATTGTTGGTATTAGCCGTAGTTTGCCGACGATGCCTTTGCCTAAAAGACCAAATGTCAAAAATGAGCTTAAAGCGATAATGCAACCTGCTGCATTAAGAGCATTTGCAACAACGGTAATGTGCGCTGGTTCTATGTTTACGCTTTATACCTATATTGCGCCAATCATGCAGACTTTAGCACAAGCATCGGATAATGCGATTGCGATTATGCTGGCGTTAACAGGGATAGGTTTTACGCTAGGAAATTACATTAGTGGCAAGGTGACCGATAAATCGCCTGATTTAGCGTTATTTGTATTTCTTGGCTTGCAAGTACTGGTGTTGGTTATGTTTCGCTTTACTTCAACGTCAGTGGTTGGCGCTGGCATCACTATATTACTGTGGGGTATGGTTATTTTTGGCAGTGGACCGCCATTGCAAATGCAAGTAATGAAAATCGCTAGTCAAGCGCCTGGATTGGCATCCTCTATTAATATCGGTGCGTTTAACCTAGGGAATGCATTAGGTGCAGCATTAGGTGGATTAGTCATCAGCATTGGTTTTGGTTTTGACTGGATTCCAACCGCAGCGGCGTTGTTGTCTTTTATCGGCTTAGTAATGGTCTGGTTGAATCGACGAGCTACGATAAAGGGACTGAAAGAAAGGGTCGCGTAACAAAGTCCATATATATACGGTAAGAAAACGAACCGTCATCCTTTGGATTTTGTTCATTCTCATTAAACAGAGATTTGTTAGATCCACTAAAAATGGTACGAGTTGAATAATTCTAAGTTATTGATTTTTAATAGTTACACTTGATCGCTACACCTGCAACTAAGGTGGATTAAAAGAAAGTGAATTTATATTTAGCAGGTCAGTCTTTGATTAAATACCGCCTGAATGAAGTCCATAAAGGCTTTTACCTTGGGAATGTTGAGTCTGTGCTTGGGGTAAAGGGCATAGACATCGACAGTAGGGATCCCCCAGTCCGGTAGTATCTGCACCAATGCTCCATTTTCCAGCTCTTGCTGACACATATAATTCGGGATGACTCCCGCACCTAAACCTTCTACGACCATTTCTTTTAGGATTACATAATCATCCACAATCATTTTAGGTGCCAGATTTAATACGTGCTGCCTTTTTTTCGATTCTAATAATAAACGTCCGCAATATTGAGCACTGCTCATCATTAGAAAATCACATTTACCCAGTTGCTCGAGTGATTCTATGTGGCCATGCTGGGCTAAATAATTCGGGCTTACATAAATATTACGAGTAATGGTGCCTAACCGTTTGGCTATTAAGCGTGAATCTTCCAACTTGCCAATACGAATGACTAGATCAAATCCTTCTTCAATTAAATCAACGCGGCGATTTAACAGGTCAAATTGCAGAGTAACATTCGGATATAGAAACATAAACTGCCCAAGTACGGGTTTAAGAATTTCATGGCCCAGCCCTACGGATGAGCTTACACGCAGATGGCCATCAACCTTATTCAATATTTTTCCAATGCAAGCTTCGGCTAAATCAACCTCCTGATGAATGCGCCGACAGTGAGCTAAATAATGTTTACCGGCCTCAGTAATGTGCTGAGAACGAGTAGTACGTTCAAGCAGAGTTACCCCTAATCGCTGCTCTAGATGGGAAATTTTACGGCTCAAATTTGCTTTAGGAATATTTAAACGATCTGCCGCTAAGGTAAAGCTGCCAGCATCAATAACGGCAACAAACAGCATCATCTCATTTAAGTCTATTGAACCAGCCATAAAGTGAACCTCTATTGTTGTTGTAAATGGAATTATCATTTTAAATTAAGGCTATTTATTAAACAACACTTATTCCATAAGATAGCCTCATCAACTAAGAAAACAAATGCTTCAACGGAGTTAGTCATGCAAATATTATCAAGAGATTCATTATTATTAGGGGGGGTTTCCGGTATTAAAGAACACCGTCTAGTAACTGACAGCCGTATTTTCGGCCGTCATAAGGAGCCGCAAACGTGGGAAGGATTGGGTTGCATGGTTTATCTCGCGGATGCTCAATATCAGCCTAAGGGAGAATCCGGCATGCACCCTCATAGTGAGATTGATGTTATCTCTGTGATTGTTAAAGGGCGAGTCTGCCATGAAGGTTCGCTGGAGCATGGTAAGGATCTGGCCGCGGGAGATGTGCAGGTACAACGGGCAGGTGGGGAAGGTTTTGAACATAACGAAATTAATCCTGACAACTGTAAAAACAGAATGCTGCAGGTATGGGTATTGCCAGAGGTAAAAGGGCAGCGCGCAGCTTATAAGTTTTACAGACCTAAGCTGGATGGAATGACCAGAATTTATGGTGGGGACGAATCCCAATCAGAAACCTTTTCAAGCCCTACTGTTATTGACATTGTTCATTTGCAGACGAGTGAACGCATGACGTTAACTGGTAAACAACTAAGCTATGTGATTACCGGGAAAGGCACATTTACTGAGCCGCATGTCAATGGTGAAAAGTGTATGCATCTTGCTGAAGAAGGCGACCTTGTCCACAGTCAAAATACAACGATAATTGCCAAACAAAATTTACATATGCTTGTAGTTAGTCAACAAACGTGAATCTTTCTGGCCATATTGGTGATTTAAGTAAGGAGTACATCATGAATAATTGTCCGCAGAGTAATCAGAAAATTAGTGAACATGTTATGACACTGATTACATTTTTGACCTTAGTGCCCTTGGTCTATTTTATTCCTGACTTTCTCAAGCCGTTTCTACCCTACAATAAGTGGATCAATGTAATCGCATCTGTTGGGACCATTGTGCCTATTGTTTCTTATGTAGTGATGCCGATAGCTAATTTGATTTTATTACGTAACAAAAAATCTGATTAATACAATCTCATTTATGCCGTGAGTTTTAAGGAACATGCGATCAAGTCGAGCTGCGCGCCTTACATTCTGAAAAGCCCAATGGTAGTCAGTTTAGTTAGATAAAATGATCTAATTGAGAGATATTTATGAGCAAAGTACGTTACCCAGAACAATTCAAAAACTGGAACGACCTGGCAACTCGAATGAATAGAAGAGGCGATCTACATTAACAATTAATACTATGAGATAAATAACAGGCACAGCCAAACCGGATCGGTGATCCTATAAATTCCAATGCTCATAATTATCCTAAGTTATCTGTATCAGATTGTGTGAATTTTCCTTCTGTTACTGGTAATTCTGTACCAAATTATGTGAGACGTTTTCACTAAATATGAATAATTTGTATCCACATTTAGTGGAATCGACAAATCGACAATAACGTACCAAAACAGTAATACTATCAACGTAATACACAACCACTTACTATTTCCGATAATAACATTTATCGGAAATAGTAAGTGGAAATAGACTCCTTGAAAAAACCTGTAATATTGTATTTCTCTTATTGCTCCTTCAGCCAAACCAGCAACTCTGTTAACGAGCTGATTTGATGTGTTGGTGTTATTTCTGCCGGATGCTGTTTGCTATGACGGTTTAACCAACAAGTATCAAAACCAAAATTATTGCCACCTAGAATATCTGATTCAAGTGTATCACCGACCATGAGTACGTGTTTTTTATCTGGGCTGCCCATTTTATCTAATGCGTCTTCGAATATTTTTGGATGCGGTTTGGCAACACCAACGAGTTCTGAAATAACGACGGGTGAAAAATATGGTAAAAAACCGGTTCTTTCTAGGCGTATATGCTGAAGCTGTGCAAATCCATTGGTAATGATACCCATGTTCACTTTGCTTTCATGCAGGTACGTTACTAGCTCTAAAGCGCCAGGTAATGTTTTACAAATGTCCGCCATAGCGTCTAAAAACTGTTTATTAAGTTCTTTTGTGCTAATCGCTAATGTATCACTCCAGCGTTGAAATCGACGTGTTTGCAGCTGTTCTGCACTGATGTTGCCATTCTGGTATTCAACCCAAAGTGGCTTATTTAGTGATTGGTATTCATCATACTCTGTCTGCTCAAACGCTACGCCATGTTGAGCGAACATGTGTTTTAAACCTGCGAAATTATCGAAATGAAAAAGCGTTTCGTCAGCGTCAAATAAGATCCATTGGTACTTCATTTTTTCTACTTTTATATACAAAGTTTATTGGTCTGAATAATGCTCTGGATGCAATGATGGTGCTAATGCAAGCACTAAGGCTTGGGTGTAAATGCTTTCTCTGGTCGCTGCGTGGTTGGTAAATAGACCAATTGCTCCGCCTTTTTGCCGAATATTAGATGTATTAAATATATCATCCATAACCACACCAAGCTCTTCATTGGCTTGTAGCCGCTTATAGACCTTGCTGGGTAGTGGCAAATTCGCAGAACGCCCCGTCATTAATACGCCCTTGTTGCTTAAAATCGCCACATAAGCGAAGGTCGCTGCGCCCTCTTCAAATTTATCGACACCACCTTCCATTGCAACAAAATAATCAATGTCCGAGTCGCTTTGTTGTTCATTATAATACCGAGCACAGTAATGTGTTCTATTTTGGGCACCAAGTCGTGTTTCTGCTTCTGTCATCGGTTGGTCTGCTACGCCAGATGGTGCATGTATTTCTTCACAATGCACGATGTGATTAGGATACATGAGTGTAAAAGCTTGTTTTGCAGCGCCGACTTTAACCGGATTATTTGATCCAACACAGATACGGATGACGGTAGAACCTGTTTTAACAACCATATAGTCACCTTCTTGTAGGTGTTAAATAATGACAAAAAAGCCGCTATTTTTTAAAAAAAGCGGCTTTCATAAAGGCATTCTGAATGAGCTACGCTTGCCCTTTAATAATTGGCGTTGGACAAATGACGTCCGCGTTTTGCGCTCTGTGTTTTAGCAGGTGATCCATAATGGTTAATGCCAGCATCGCCTCTGCAATCGGTGTCGCGCGAATGCCCACGCAAGGGTCGTGTCGACCTTTGGTGATGACTTCTATTGGGTTACCGGCACGATCAATGCTTTTACCAGGAATAGTAATGCTCGACGTGGGTTTTAACGCCATATGAACGACAATGTCTTGTCCAGAGGATATGCCGCCTAAAACGCCACCGGCATGATTGCTTAAAAAGCCTTCTGGTGTCATTTCATCTCTATGTTCACTGCCTTTTTGTTCGACCACGTCAAAGCCGTCACCAATTTCAACACCCTTCACGGCATTGATACTCATAATGGCTTTGGCGATGTCTGCATCTAGACGATCAAATACTGGCGCGCCTAGCCCAGGCATGACGTTTGTAGCAATGACGGTGATTTTTGCACCGACAGAATCGCCTTCTCGACGTAAAGCCGTCATGTATTTTTCAAGCTCAGGTATCGCATCGGGATCTGGGCTGAAAAAACTATTTTCATATACTTGGCTTAAATCTTTAACGGCAAGTTTGATGGGGCCAAGCTGAGACAAAAATCCTTGGATTTGAATGCCAAACTGTTGTTTTAAATATTTTTTAGCGATAGCGCCGGCAGCGACTCGCATTGCGGTTTCACGAGCGGACGAACGGCCGCCGCCACGATAATCACGGAAGCCATATTTTTGATCGTACGTGTAATCGGCATGCGCTGGACGAAAAGTGTCCGCGATGTTGCCATAATCCTTTGAGCGTTGATCGGTGTTTTCAATCATTAGGCCAATTGGTGTACCAGTTGTTTTGCCTTCAAATACACCAGATAAGATTTTCACTTCGTCTGCTTCGCGACGCTGTGTCGTATGTTTGGAGGTTCCTGGTTTGCGCAGATCTAAATCTCGCTGCAGATCCGCTTCGCAGATTTCTATTCCCGGTGGGCAGCCATCAACAATCGCACCAAGCGCGATACCGTGACTTTCACCGAAGGTGGTGACTTTAAAGAGTGTTCCAAATGTATTACCAGACATAGGCTATTTCTGCTCTTGTAATAGTTCGCTGAGTTGTTCTTTGGTGAGGATAAAAACGCCATTTCCACCCTGCTCTAGTTCGACCCACATAAAGGGGGTGCTAGGGTATGAAGCTTGTAATGCGTTTTCAGTATTTCCTACTTCGTATACTAATATACCGTCATCGTGCAGATAATGCCCGACTTGAGCTAAAAAATCATGGGTGAAAGTAAGGCCATCTTCACCGGAGGTAAGCGCCAATTCAGGTTCATTACGGAATTCTGCTGGGGCGTTTTTAAAGTCTTCAGCATCTACGTAAGGCGGATTACAAATAATAAGGTCGTACTGTTTTCCTATTAACCCTTTAAACATATCAGAATGGATGGCTTTCACTCTGTCTTCTACTTGATGGCGTACAATATTTTCATTGGCGACCAGCAGCGCGTTTTCACTAATGTCCGTTATATCAACGTGAGCGTCTTCAAAGACTAATGCGGCGGCAATACCCAAACAACCAGAACCCGTACACATGTCTAGAATACTCAAAGGATAATTTTTGAGCCAAGGGGAAAACTCGCTTTCTAATAAAGAAATGATGGGAGAGCGAGGAATTAAGGTGTCTTTAGTGACCTTGAATGGCAGGCCCATAAACCAAGCTTCGCCCAGCAAATAAGGCAGCGGTACTCGTTTGGTGATGCGAGTGTGTACTAATTTCAAAATGTGTTTTTTTTCATTGTACGTCAGAGTGCAATCGAGCATGTCACGATCAAAATCAAGCGGTAGCTTTAATGCCCCCATAACAAGTTGAACGGCTTCATCCCAAGGGTTGTCGGTGCCATGGCCATAAAATAAATCGGCTTGTTTGAATCGACTGAAAGTCCAGCGAATATAGTCTTTGATAGTGGTTAAATCACGAATTGCTGATTGTTTATTACTCATCATCTCTTCTTAATAATATGTGCGCGTGTTTGGCTAGAGCCACATTATAACGGTTATTTTTTTGAGCCTCTATCTTTGTGATTGATGGTTTCTATTGAACTTGTCAGTGTGTCCAGTTTTTTTGTTATTTCTAGCCATCTTTCAGCCTCACCTTTTATTTGCTTGATCTGATTGTTCTTTAGTTCTGCGACGAGTTTGGTGTTTTCTTGTTTGAGTAACGTCAGTTGATTGTCTTGCTTGGCAAGATCTACTTCTTTTTGGGACAGGTTTATTCTAAGTTCGGCATTGTCCTTTTGCTCCTGTTTTAACTGACTGTTTAATACATGGTTGTGGGAGAGCACATCTTGATATCGTTGATCACTAAAGGCTAATTTTTTTTGTAAGTCTTCTGAGTGTGAGCAATTTTTTTTGTGTTCTATTGTTAATGCGTCATGTGTTTCTTGTAGTTCTATCAAGGCGGAAGACAAGGATAGGAAACCACCCTCCGTGGCTTCTTGTTTGCGTATTTGATGTTGCTCTAAATCAGTTGATTTTTCATCAAGTAACTGCCCGAGATTTTGTGTGACTTCTCTTGAAAATCGTTTAAAAATCGGTAGCAAAGTGTCACTTAGCTCTTGAAGTTGGTGTTGTTGGTGCTCTTTATAAGCGCCTTCCCATTCTGCAATAGCATTCATAAAGGTGGTGTTTGAACAGCGTCGCCCATCTTTTAGGGAAAAATGCTCGGCTAAACGAGGGATGTTAGGGAAAGTGTTTTTTTCTATTAACTCCCAGCAGGCTTGATGAATCTCTTCTCGTGCTATGTTTGCTTTACGAGCCATGGATTTGTTCCTAGTGTATCGATTTGATAAATACAGAATTTATTTTATTAAATATATCATAAGTTATACATAAGCCGTTAGTCAGTATGGACTCAGTTTTCTAGACAGTTTCTAGCTCCGTAAAAACGCGCCAACCTCTTATTTTAGGCAATAAAAAACCCCTAGGGGCTTTTAGAAAGAGAAATAGCCTTTATTGAATACGGGTAGTGCTTAGTATTTTTGTGGCCATTTCGACACCAAACTCTTTGGCCAGTTCTCTCCATGAGTCTTGCTTAGCTTCAAAGAAAATGGGCGTAGCATTGGGGAAGCGCGTGTTTAGTAGTTCATTAACACTAGATAAACCATCTATTAAGCCAATCCTTTCCGCTTGAGAACCGGTGAACACCATGCCAGAAAAGACATCATCGGTGATCGTCAGTCTGTCGCCACGGCCCTCTTTAACTGCATTGATGAATTGCTGATGCGTTTCATCTAGCACGGCTTGCCATTTGTCTCTGGCTTCGTCTGTCATTGGTGAGAATGGGTCTAGAAAAGCCTTATTGCGACCCGCAGTGAAAGTGCGACGTTCCACACCAATTTTTTCAAGTAAATTGCTGGCATCAAAACCTGAAGAAATCACACCAATAGAGCCTACTAAGCTGGCTTTGTCTGCGTAGATTTCACTGGCAGCAGACGCGATATAATACCCACCTGAAGCAGCCATATCTTCAACGACTACTAATACCGGAATCTCTGGATAAGCCTGCTCTTTAGCGCGAATAGCATCATAAATAATGCCGGAATGAACAGGGCTACCGCCTGGGCTGTTCATTTCAATAATAACGCCTTTAAGACGGCTATTTTGATAGGCGTCATCAAGTAAGTTAACAAAGTCTGACGACTCAATCTCTGCATCAGCGCCGATAACGCCACGCATTGGAATCATCGCGACGATACCATCTTCTAAGCTGGCATCTTGCAAATTAGATTGCATAAACCACCCAACTATAACCGCCAATATGATGGTCAGCATTGAAAATCGAAAAAAGATCTTCCAGCGTCTGGCGCGTCGTTTCTCGATAAGATTCTCACTGAGTGTCTTTTCAAGTAATGTCCAAATTTCTTTGTTCGGGTCTAGATTCTCTTTTACTTGTGATTCAATTGGCTGCTTAGGCGCATTTGTATTTTGATTAAGCGATTCGTTTTTATCTTCGTCTTCAGTCCAGCTCATTATTTATAACCCTAAAATAGTTGATAATTGATTGAAATCGTTCACGAGCGCATGTGGCTGGCAAGCTTTAAGGCGGATTTCATGGTGTGCGCCGTAGGTGACTCCGATGCTTTTCATGCCGGCATGGGTTGCCATGTTTAAATCGTATTCTGTGTCACCAATCATGATCGCGTGCTCTGGTGCTATGTTCAATTCCGTGAGTATTTGCTCAAGCATTAAAGGATCAGGCTTAGACAATGCTTCGTCGGCACACCGCGTTGTAATGAAGTAATGGTTTGTATTGGTCAATGTCATGGCTCTTTCAA
Organism: Marinomonas maritima; assembly: GCF_024435075.2. Lineage (NCBI taxonomy): Bacteria > Pseudomonadati > Pseudomonadota > Gammaproteobacteria > Oceanospirillales > Oceanospirillaceae > Marinomonas > Marinomonas maritima. The sequence goes on from NZ_JAMZEG020000002.1 coordinate 786,329, forward strand.
GCCCTTTACGACTTTTCCCCGTAGCAACCGCTAGTTTTACGCCGGCACCTTGGAGTTGGTTTAATACGTTAATCACGCCTGGATACGCCTCTGCTGGCGTTTGATCTGCCGCGACATAAATGCCTTTATAATGCTCAATAATGATGTTTTGCTCTGTCATCGATAGTTCAGGCCAAACGACTGCAACGGCTTTATCCAGCGATAAACCAATGGTGTTTTTTATATCCTCTTTTTCTCTAGCTGGCGCCTTTGCTAATTGCCCCGCTTGTAACATGCTAAAACAAATTTTATCGATGGAGTCGAATAAGGTACCGTCCCAATCAAAAATCACTAACTTAACCATAGATACCTCTTAAGAATGGCGCGCCGAAAGTGTACCATAGCGATAAAATACAATATAAGGATTGGTAATGACTTCTGGCTATACATTAGAGCAACTTTCTATTGATCAAAGTGTTGAGTATCGTAAAACGGTGACCAAAGCAGATGTGCAGGCTTTTGCGGAAGTGACTGGCGATACCAATCCCGTTCACCTAGATGCAGAATACGCCGCAACCACTTCTTTTGGTCAACCAATTGCTCATGGCATGCTAACGGCCGGGTTTATTTCTGCCGCGATTGGCACGCAACTACCTGGACCTGGCTGCATTTACCTAGAGCAAACACTGAAATTTCGATCGCCTGTTTTTATTGGACAAGAAGTTGTGACAACAGTGACTGTGACGGATATTAATGTGCGTCGTCGCCGAGCGACGCTAAAAACGGTGTGCGAGTGTGAAGGTAAAGTGGTTGTAACAGGTGAGGCGACTATTATGTTGCCAGCCGCAGTTTAATCATCGCGACGGTAATAAAACACTAAAAGGAGCGGAAACCCGATACTGTAGGGATTCGCTCCTTTTTTATGTCTCGTGATTCATTACATAGACATAACGATTCGCCCTGTAATTTCACCTTTCTCCATGTCTTCAAAAATGTCATTAATGTCTTCGAGTCTCTTTTCTTCAATAATCGCTTTTACCTTGCCACGAGCCGCAAATTCCAAACATTCTTCAAGGTCTTTTCTGGTACCAACAATGGAGCCAACCACACTGACACCATTAAGAACGGTATTGAATATAGGTAATGCCATGTCTTCTGGTGGTAAACCAACCAATACACATTTACCTCCACGCCTTATGACATCATAACTTTGTCTAAAGCCAACCTTGCTGACCGCAGTACAAACACTGGTGTGTACACCACTCGTTGTGTCGAGAATGCTTTTTACAACATCGTCGGTTTTAAAGTCAAAGTAATGTTCAGCACCAAGCGACATGGCTAGGTCTCGTTTTGGTTTACCTGTATCGACCGCCACCACTCTTAATCCCATAGCGACCGCATATTGAACCGCTAAGTGGCCTAGTCCGCCAATGCCAAAAATAGCTACCCAATCTCCAGGTTTAGCCATTGATACTTTAAGCGCTTTATAGGTTGTTACGCCGGCGCAAAATAATGGCGCCGCATCAATATAGCTAAGGCCTTCGGGGATCTTTACGACATAGTCAGCATGAGCGGCACAAAATTCAGCATAACTACCATTGACTGAATAGCCTGAGTTTTGTTGGGACAAACATAGGTTCTCATTACCACTAAGGCAGTATTCACAGTGGCCGCATGCACTATAAAGCCATGGAATGCCAACTCGATCTCCATTTTTCAAATGCTTTACAGCGCTTCCGACTTCAACGACTTCACCAACCCCTTCATGTCCAGGCACCAAGGGCAGCGTAGGCTTTACCGGCCAATCACCGTGGCAGGCATGTAAGTCCGTATGACAAACACCACAAGCATGGATTTTAACGAGTATTTGGTGAGGTTCAATGATAGGTTTGGCGATATCTTCGATCTTTAGAATAGAGCCAAACTTACTAGCAACAGCCGCTTTCATAACACACCCCCAATGGATAAATAAACTCGCACACAGATTAGCTGAGTAACTAGAAGGGAAAGGCGACATAGATCAAGTTTATTTGAATTAGGTCTCATTTGGCCGACAAAGCGCACGATCGTGAAAATATGAGGCATTTTTCAAAAAAGACTGTGATTTCCTAAGTAGCGGGCCTATATTTAGTAGATAAAACAAGGGTTAGAAGGGCTAGTTCACACCATGAAAATTCAATTACTTATGATCATTGTCGTGATTGTGTCGTCTTTATTGACGATATCTCAGCGCGCCAATGCTCAAGAAGTAAGTCAATTTCGTTGGTTAGAGCCTACTGTAGAGCAAAGGTGTGATGAGGTCGTTGTTCCAGATCAAGAAAATGGATCTGATAATGAATGTACTACTTTTTGCTCTTTTCGCACCGGTAGTTGTGCAGTAACGTTCACTTCTATTCGCTCTTACCGCTTTCCTATTGTCGCTAACGTTAACGACAGTATTCATAATCCACGAGCCCCACCCTTTTCATTGATATAGCCGACCCAAATCATTTTTCTATTTTTTTACTGGGGTTCTATCATGAAAACACTAACTTATGTCTCTACAAAAAACGTAAACAATCTTATCTGGCCTGCCACAACAGAGGATATAAATATTTATTCTTCTGCCTTGTCTGTTTTTACAGATTTTACAACAGCAGGGCCACGAGTGATTGAGTCCAGTACGCGTGCGGACGAACTTGTTCAATTGATGAAAAAAGAGCATGTACGGATGAAGATAGTGGTTGATGCAGATAATCATTTTATTGGCGTTATTAGTCTTGATGATTTGTCTGAAGATGTCTTTATCAAGCAGGTAGCTAATGGATTTAAACGTTCAGAATTGATGGTTGCTGACTTGATGAGAGCAAAAGAAGGGTTACTTGCGCTGTCTTATACTTCATTGAAAAATTCAGACATTGAGTCGCTTCTGTTTAGTCAGCGACACAATTTACTTCAACATTTACTTGTTATTGATGAAGACACCAAAGCAATACGAGGTGTGATTTCGTCTAACGATGTTGTTCGTCAGCTTCGATTGGATATCGATGTTGCATTTTCTAGTTTTGCATATACTTATCAAAGTGCAATTCTTGGATATAAAGATCATGCCAAAAAACTAAAAGTCGCTTAACAATCGATTTATCATTTTATAATATAAAAAAGAGTCTAGATTTTAAGTAATCTAGACTCTTTTTTTGATTACTTTTCTTTCTTCTCTATCCAATAGTAATAACAACCGCCCTCTTGTTCTTGCTGTATTAATTTATGGCCAAGAAATTGACAGAACTTCGGAATGTCGCGCGTTGTTGAAGGATCTGTCGCGATGACCTTTAAAATGGCTTTGGCAGGCAGCTTGCGCATTTCAACATGCAACATCATTACAGGTTCTGGGCACAGTAAATCGGTTGCATCAAGTAGAGCGTGGTGTTCCATAGTCTTCCTCTCAATGTTTAATAAATAATTATCTATTCAATGAAAATATTCAAAGCTTTGTGAGCCATTTAAGTGTTTGCTTGTAACCAGTTATGAGTGCTAGTTGCCAATTCTGAAATGGTGTCGTTTATTGTTCTACCGTGTTTTTTCAGTGTTTTAAAATCATGATCGGCGCCTTCTACCCAAATAATTTCAACAAGGTTCGGTAGCGGTTGTTGGCTGACCCATTCATAAGAACCGAGCTGATCTCTTGTTCCTTGAATAATGAGACATGGAACCTGAAGTTTTGATAGGAAAGACAATCTATTTTTTTCGGGCTTACCTGCTGGATAAAAAGGAAAGCCGAAACAGACTACCGCTTTTACCATAGCAAGCTCTGTTAGCTGCGTCGCTACTCGTCCCCCCATTGATTTGCCACCGACAATACAGGCTTGTTCATGTTTAATTAAATCACTGTATTCGGGAATCAGAGTATTGAAACGAGGTGGTGGTCTTCTTTTGCCCGACTGCTCCTGCTCTTGCATGTAGGAAAAAGTGACAGGAATGACAGTGTGCTTTCTTTGCTCTGAAATTGCCTCACAAAGTCGCTTTAAGAAAGGGTTATTGTGACCTGCACCTGCGCCATGAGCGATATAAAAAGGGAAAGTATTCATGATGACCATTTTTGAAAATGGTATTAGATCAGATTCGAGAAAGGGTTAGAACCTTGGTGGCTATAAAACACAAGGTTTTTCATTCAAACTTTCTTAATCGGGGTGGTAATCATTGATTTAGATCAGAAGATTACACGCAACAAAAGAGTACACTCCTATTAGAAATTTTAATAGGAACACACCATGATCTGGGACTCTTCACTTATTGGCAAGTACGACTTATCTGGACCTCGCTATACTTCTTACCCAACTGCGCCACAATTTGACTCAACGATAAATAAAATAGCTTTGATCGATAAAATGCTAATGCCATCAGAAAAACCGCTTAGCTTGTATTTCCATATTCCTTTCTGTGCCCACCTTTGCTATTACTGCGCCTGCAACAAAATTGTGACTAAACAGTATGATAAAGGTATCGAGTACGTTGAACTCTTGGGTGAGGAGATGAGACTGCGCAGCCTTATGCTGGATCGCACAAGAAAAGTAACGCAGTTGCATTTTGGCGGAGGTACGCCGACCTTTTTAACAGAAGAGCTTATTAGGTCGTTGTTTAGTGACATAAAGCAGCATTTCAACTTGATTAACGACGGAACTCAAGATTACAGTATCGAAATTGACCCGCGTGAAATTACGCACTCTAAGCTTAAATTACTAACTGAAATGGGCATTAATAGAATCAGTATCGGCGTTCAAGACTTTGATTCTAAAGTTCAAGAGGCTATCCATCGGATTCAACCTATAAAAATGGTTGCCGATTTGGTTGGCTATGCAAGAGAGCTAAATATTAAGTCTATAAACTTCGATCTAATCTATGGCCTACCCTATCAATCAATGGAAGGTTTTAGGGCGACGTTAGCGGATGTCGTCGCGTTATCGCCAGAAAGAATCTCTCTTTTTAATTATGCTCATTTGCCAGAACGGTTTCGATCTCAACGGCGCATATTGGATGAAAGCTTACCAGCACCAAGTATGAAGCTTGATTTGCTAAAAATGAGCATCGAATCTTTAATTTCGGCCGGATATGAATACATTGGAATGGACCATTTCGCAAAGCCCAGTGATAGCTTGGCCAAGGCACAAAAACAAGGGCGATTACAGCGCAATTTTCAAGGTTACACTACGCACGCTGGTACAGATTTAATTGCTTTTGGCGTCTCAGCTATTAGCGATTTAAGTGGTACTTACATGCAAAATTATACGGATCTTTCACATTATAGGAGTAGTATTGAGAAAGGTCAGCTCGCCATTGCCAAAGGGTATATCAGTGACGTGGATGATCGGATACGCCATCAAATTATCATGACGTTGATTGCTCAATTTGAATTAACTACAGCACTCATCGAGCAAAAATATAACATTAGCTTCTTTGAATATTTCGCCGAGGAGGTAGACAATCTAAAGCCTATGATCGAAGATGGCATGGTTGAAATTGATTATTATGGAATGCAGGCCACGATTAAGGTTACGGAACGCGGCAGATTGCTTATTCGCTGTATTTGTATGGTTTTCGATAAGTATCTAAGTAGCACCATAAAATACTCAAAAGTAATTTAAAAATCGAGATCAGGGAGATTTACATGTCAATGGCACACACGCCGTCACGATTTAATAGTCCACTCACATCGCAGTGCCAAAACTGCAGTTTGAGTGCGTTATGCCTACCCATTGCATTAGCGGATGAAGACATCAACAAACTAGATCAAATCATTGAGCGTAAAAAACCTCTAAAAAAAGGTGAGTTTTTATTTCGTCAAGGGGATGCCTTCCACTCTGTTTATGCCGTTCGTTCCGGCACCTTAAAAACGTTTAACATTACGTCTTATGGAGAAGAACAAATCACAGGCTTTTATTGCCCTAGTGAGTTAGTCGGTCTTAGTGGAATTGACTCAAATAAGTACCCTGTTTCAGCAAAGGCTTTGGAAACAACAACAGTATGTGAAATTCCATTTAGTCACTTAGAAGACCTTTCTGTTCAGATCCCTTCTTTAAGGCACCAATTATTTAAAATAATGAGTCGTAAGATTTCTGATGATCAGCAAATGATGGTTTTATTGGGTAAAAAGAATGCAGATGAAAAAGTGGCATCTTTTTTACTGAACTTATCTAATCGGTTTAAAATACGTGGTTATTCGGCGTCATCGTTTCGTTTGTCTATGTCTCGTGGTGAGATAGGGAATTATCTTGGTTTAGCGGTTGAAACTGTGAGTCGTGTGATTACACGATTCCAAAAAAGTGAATTAATACACGTCGATGGCAAAGAAATCGAAATACTCAATTTTCCCGAAATGCAAAAACTCATTGGGGTTGCTAGCGATTGTGGTAAAATTGCTCGAATTTGATTGATATATTGAGGCGCTACTAGATATGCTTTACGACGATTTTTATGTTAAATCACTAATACAAACTGTAGAAGACTGGCCAAAAGAAGGCGTTAGCTTTCGTGATATTACGCCTATTTTTAGCGACCCTAAAGGCATGAGGATGGTGGTAGACGCTTATGTTCATCGTTACATATCCACGGACATTTCTCATATTGCTTGTATTGATGCTCGCGGTTTTTTGATCGCGGCAGTATTGGCTTACGAGCTGCAGAAACCTCTTATTTTAGTTAGAAAAAAAGGCAAACTTCCAGGTAAAACCATTTCACAGAAATACGCTTTAGAGTACGGTGAGGCGGAATTAGAAATTCAAGAAGGCGCAGTAAAGGCTGGAGATGAAGTGTTGTTGTTTGATGATTTGATTGCCACTGGTGGTACGCTTTTCGCGGCGATTAAGTTATTGACTAAGCAAGGTGCAAATATCAAAGAAGTCGCAGCGATTATTGACTTACCAGACCTTGGCGGAAGTCAGAAGTTAAGAGACAGTGATATTCCTGTCTTTAGCCTGTGCGCCTATGATGGAGAGTGATTTTAGTTAACATCAAAATTATAAAAAAGGTGGTCAAGGTCTAATTACGTTCACTTAAGGGTTGAATTTAATGGAGTAGCCTCAGAAAATCCGATTAAGAAAGCTTAATCGGATTTTTTTGTGTCTATTCAGCAGTTACTTCTTAGCATCGATGAACTTCATGTATTCTCAGGTCACTCGACCTTCACTCTGAATATTCCAGTTCCGTATTAACTCTTTCTTCAAGCGCAAGCATCAGGCACGACGCTTACCGGAAGATCAAGTTCTTTGGTTAGTCTTGGGTGTGGCTCTTTTTCGGGATGAAGCGATCGAAGAAGTCGCGAGATGCTTAAATATTTTTTCAGAAGGGTTGGTGGCATCGGAGCAGCTCCTTACCAAAAGTAGCGCATCTCAAGCAAGGTAGCGACATGGTTTGGTGGCTTTTCCATCGAACAGGTGAGCATTGGGCCAATGAGCGATTTGCTCAGGATGATTGGCAAGGGCTGTAAGTATTTGATTGATGGTGTCATTTTCGCACCCCGGATACTCCAGAGTTACGAGAACACTTCGGTAGCGCTAGCAATTGTCTAGGAAACTGGGTCCATGCCACAAAAAAAGCCAGTCTGCCCGAATTATAACGTTCAAGGTAAAGCCAAGATGGTACTGACATCACTTCCTATCAGCAACTACCCTGCTGACAAAATTGCTCAGTTGTATCATCGGTGATGGAAAATTGAACTGGGATATCGTGACATCAAATCTTCCATGTTTAACAACGTCATTATGTTGCGCAGTAAGAAAGTCGATTGAATCTATCAAGAAATGTGGGTGATGTTACTGGCATACAGCACCGTGCATCGAGAGGTGAGTCATGCGACGGCACATGTTTAACGAGCGATTTAAAATGGCGTTTACTTTTATTGCTTCCAGCTTGATCGTGATGGCAGCGGCTAAGCCAGAATCGAAGACAGGAGTGCGTCTTAAGGAGCTTAAGGTCTGGAGTGTGTAATTTATTTCTGGAACGAAAGAAAGCGAGGCTTAATCGATCTTGCTTGGTCAAGTAATCAAAGACGAGATATCCGGTATCTCGTAATGCTGCTCCGCTTAAGTGAGCAGCATTAGGCCAAGGCCACCTTTTTTATTTTTAGTCGTTAACGCAGTGCAATTAGAAGTCTACTGTTGCCCCAATAGCGAATCCATTATTTACCTCTTTGCGAGTGCCGATCTTATTTTCATAAACAATTCTTGTCTTGCCATAGCTGAGGAATGCTCGGGCATTTCGCATTGTCATGTATTCGGCACGAAGTTCATAAACATACATATGATCTAAGTTAGTTAAAGACAGTGATTCTGGAGCGTAATACAAGGAGCCAAAGATGCTCAGACGGTTTGCTTCAGGAATTGTATAGCGATACCAGCCACCTAATGCAATAGCAGCTGAGACATCGCCATCATCTTTTAAATCAGCATATATACCATATAAACGAACACCAAGGCCAACTTGCAAAGGACCGTTAGTATCGGAATCATCTATCCCCAATCCAAGATATCCAGCGGTCACGCTTTCATCTTTATCATAGGAAAAACCAGCGTCTACACTATACGTCCCCATGTCAAAGCTTGCATCACCTTTTACGGTTTCGTTTGTTAATGCAACACTAGCTGTTGACGCGTTTACTAGAGATGATCCTAGGATACCGGCTGTTAACAATAGTGTTTTATGTGTGAGGTTCATTTCTATTATCCTATAATGAAATAATATTTAATCGATCAAAGGCCGCTGGCGACTGCTTTAACCCTTTAAAATCAAATAATTCGTTGTCTGCTAAGTGCGATGGAACGACATTTTGAATAGCAGTAAACATAGTTTCTGTTCGTCCTGGAAACTCTTTTTCCCATTTTTGTAACATGTCTTTAACAACTTGTCGCTGTAGATTTTCTTGGGATCCACAAAGATTACAAGGAATAATGGGATACTCCTTCATAACAGAAAATGTCTCAATGTCTTTTTCTTTGCAGTACGCCAAGGGACGAATAACGATATGTTTACCATCATCGCTTAGAAGCTTCGGCGGCATGGATTTCAATTTGCCACCAAAAAACATATTTAAGAATAACGTTTCAAGAATGTCATCTCTATGATGGCCAAGCGCTATTTTTGTCGCCCCAATTTCTTCCGCGAAACCATACAAGGACCCACGACGCAAGCGAGAGCACAAGCCGCAGGTGGTTTTACCCTCAGGTACAATCTCTTTCACGATGCTGTAAGTGTCACGCTCTAGAATATGAAAGTCGACTCCTATCTCTTCCAAGTAAGCAGGTAAAATATGCTCAGGGAAACCGGGTTGCTTTTGATCTAAATTGACCGCAACGATGCTGAAACGAATCGGTGCGCTAGCTTGTAGGTTTCGTAAAATCTCAAGCATAGTGTAAGAGTCTTTACCACCGGATAGACACACCATCACTTTGTCGCCTTCTTCAATCATGTTGAAGTCAGCAATAGCTTGGCCTGTTAATCTACGAAGGCGTTTTTGGAGCTTATTCAGCTCAAGTTTTTCTTTGGGTTTATTCGATAAGTCCATCATATATACGCTTTAAACAAAACGTACTCATATTACTATAAATGAAGGCAGAATCGCATATAAAATGAAGAATATACGACAAAAGCGTATAAAAAATTGATTTTTTTGCTTTTTGTAGGTAGTTACTTATTTAGACCTACAAATTGTAATGTTGAGCGGCATCCTCTGCAAACGTATTCAACGCCATCTTGAGCTCTAGTGTGGCGCCGTTTACTAAAGTGGTGTTTTTGACAGGAGCAATGATACTCATAAGATTGCTTTTGAGGAGGTACATCAAAGGAATGAGTCCTACTTGGCCTAATGCCATAAACTTTCAGCATAACCGCTTGCCACTCTTTTCCGTGAGGTCTCACCGTATCGCCATAAATCTGATAAACAATGATATGGGCCACCTCATGGGGAACTACCGTACTGACAAACTCGTCTGGGTTTTGTTGGTACATAAAATGATTAAAGCGCAGTTCATTCTTTTGTAAATGAGCCGTACCGGCTGCCTTCCCTCTTTGTTTTAGGTTGCAAGTTGCGGGGATAAATTCATGACCAAAAAACGTGTTTGCTTGGTCGAAACATACATTTGCTTTATCAATAATGATGTTTAATGCATCATAATCTGCCGCCATATTTTTAGACGTCATAGGCATAATGTACTGGCCTCTTTTGGATTCGATTCGTGAATAATTTTCATCAAGCTTTCGGAAAAATCAGCCACACTCTCTTTTGAGAGCCCAGTTAAGCGACTTAATGAAGCAATAGAGTTGGGTTTATGTAAACAAATTAACCTAAGTTGAGTGTCGCTCAAATTTATTTTTCCGTATTCGTATTTCCACGCCAAAATCTTGTGCCACTTAACCTTGTCTAACGCCAGTTGATCTTCCTGAAGTGCTGGGTAATAGTATTCGCTTGGAATAATAATTTGTGTTTTACCTTGTAGTACACTTCGTGATTTTTCAGTAATTTGCACTGTGAAAGCACTAGACATGCCGATTTTGATGTATTCATAGGCGATTAAGTGACGCACAACAGACTTCCATTGTACTTCGTTTAGCTCCTTGCCCTTTCCAAATAATGGGAGTAACTCCGCCCTGATGGCACTTACGGCTTTGGTTTTCTTTCCCAATAAAATTTGGATGAGTAATGCAAATGGCTGTAAGCCTTTCGTATGATAAATCAGTGACAAAAACTTTTGGCTGGTTGTTGTCATGTTTTGTTCTGATTTTGTAGAAAGACAGCGATCACAGTGAAGGCAAGCGGGAATGCTTTCATCAAAATGCGACAGTAAATTTTGTCGCCTACAACCGCGCCCTTCTAAGATTTGAAATAAGTTGCCTAAGTGTTGAGTTTCTTTCTCTGCTACTAAAGGCTGTGAAGCGGCAAGCTGCTGAGCTTGTAACATATCTTGAAGGCCATACAGCAAAAGTGATTTTGCTGGTTTTCCATCGCGACCAGCCCGACCCACTTCTTGAAAATACGATTCTGGGTTATTAGGCAAGTCCAAATGCACAACAAATCTTACATGGGCAATATCGATACCCATTCCATACGCTGTAGTTGCGACCATAATGGTGCCATATTGCTCAGCAAAGATTTTATGGTTTCTTTGCTTATCTTTTTCTGTCATTGCTGCGTGGTAGCTCAAACTCGGTAGTCCTAAATGGCTCAACCAGCTAGCAATTTCTTCTGTTTTTTTTCTAGAGCGACAATAAATAATGCCAGTTTCGCCTGGTACTTCATGATGCAGAAAATACAATATTTGTTGCTTGGCTTTTCTTTTTTGTGCAATTTGAATATTAATGTTGGCGCGATCAAAGCTGTTCTTCATAACAAGGCAGTTATGAAGTTGTAACGACTCTTGAATGGAGGTAATGGTCTTTTTATCGACTGTTCCGGTAAGCGCGATGATAGGAACATTAGGAAAAAAAGCTTTAAGCTGGCCTAATTGGCTGTACTCTGGCCTGAAAAAATTACCCCATTGAGAAATACAGTGAGCTTCATCAATGGCAAAGAGAGCAATATCAAAACTATGAAGAAAACCGATGACGGAAGGTTGAACCAGTTTTTCTGGAGACAGATACAGTAAATCAATGTGTTTATGTCGTAATGCCCAAATAAGATCATCTTGTTCGCCAGGGTTTAATGTGGAATTAAGAAACTGTGCACTAATGCCCTTTTTATTCAATTCATCCACTTGCTGAGACATAAGAGACAACAAAGGGCTGACAATGACCGCGACACCATTTCTAATGAGTCCAGCCGCTTGGTAAACCAGAGATTTTCCGCCGCCTGTTGGCGCCGCGAGCAAAACGTCTCGACCAGAACATAATGCGTCTATTGCTTCTTCTTGCAGTGGACGATATTCGGTGTGGCCTAAACGGGAAAGTGTACGTTTCTTTAAGTTCATTTGGGAATTATCCCTTAACCACGCACTTTCTGCATCGATTTTTCACCTTCTTTTCGCTAGAATCGGATACTTAATCTGTATTAGGGAAATATCTACATGGCACACCAACCTCTTGATGATCTTGAATTAGAGACGTTAGAAAGTTTTTTGGAGTCGGATCAAGTTCATGAGGAATGTCAAAACTTTGTTATGACTCATGGCTTCTTAACGGCATTGTCTATTTGTCCTGTTAGCACTGCTGAGGAGAAGTGGTTGCCCGTTATTTTTGAAGACACACCAAAATTCGAAAGTGAAAAACAAGAAAAGCAAATACTTCAGTACTTATCACGTCTTTTTATTGATATTCAAAAAGAGCTGGAGTCTGAAGATGGCTTTATGATCCCTTGTGAGCTAGAAATGGGGCAATCTCCAGAAGAGTTGAGCGAATTGCAAGAATGGGCCTCCGGTTTTATGGAGGGGGTGTTTATGACCGAAAGCGCTTGGTTTGAGTCTGAAAAAGAAGAAGTGGTTGCCGAGTTGTTGCTACCTATTATGGTTGCTTCAGACTTATTTGATGACGAAGAAGTGATTGAGATTAGAGCCAGTGAAAAATTGACTAATTCTTGTATTGCTCAGATACCAGACGTCTTAACGGATCTATTTTTAGTGTTGCGTACTGAGCCTGAGAAAAGACCTTTTCCAAAACCTCAGCAAAAAGCACAAGGCAATAAAAATAAGAAAAAAGGTGGTAAAAAGTCTTAGCATTATAGACAGCCTGCGGCTCTTATTGTTGCAGGCGTTCATTCCTCAGTGCGACAAGCGTGATGTCGTCAAGCTGCACCGATTCACCTCGGTACTCGGTGAGCTTTTTTTCTGTCATTTTTTGCGCCAAAATTAGACTTTTTTCTGAGTAAGAACTTGAAATTAGTTTTTCCACCTGATCGTCTCCAAGCATCTCATCATGACAGTTTTTAAGCTCTAAGACGCCGTCTGAAACAATTACCAGAGTATCATCCACATTCAATTTGTTACTTTGCAAATCGCCTTCAAATTCGTACGCAGGAAGAATACCTAATGGCATATGATTCGACCGCAAATAGTCTATAGCGCCACAAGCTCTTCGAATCAATGCATTGGGCATTCCCCCTCCCCAGTACAGAATGTCACCGTTTGGAGTCATTAATATTAAGTAGCCTGCACAAAACATGTAATCGGGCAAAATGCTGAATAGTATTCTATTCATCTGCCCTGCGAGTTCATTTACATCAAGTAAATCATCAACGGCGTCAAAAAAAGCATGCATGACGGGTAATGCACCGATAGAAGCGGGTAAACCATGTCCTGTAAAATCGCCTACAAAAATTAGGCGAGCACCGTCTGATCGAGTTTTTACTAAGGCGAGATCGCCATTAAAACTAGCAGCTGATAGTCGAGTAATAACAACATGCTCAGAGTTGTTTTCGCTGCGCGTCTGAATGTGATCAAGAACATGGTGGGCCATTTCATGTTCTCGTTCTATCATCGTTTGATAATAAGTGAGCGCTTTATTTTTGCGGTACATTTCTTTCATTAATTCGACATGGCGCATGTGCGTTTTTAGTCTAATGTTGAAAAGAACTTCATTAAATGGTTTTGGAATAAAATCATCCGCTCCAGACTTAAAACACTTATCCATAACCGTGTCTGTAGCCTGTGAAGAAAGGAAAATCATAGGTATAAAACGATTGCCAGATAGTGCTTTAAGCGTTTTAACGAGGTCGAAGCCACTACCGCCTTTTACAACAACATCCAATGTCACCATGTCGGGTGCATAGTCAATGAAAGCCTGAACAGCATCTTCGTAACTACTGACACTTGTGACCGTGACATTTTCTTTTTCCGCGCATAAAGAAATGATTTCGCGGTAAACGGGTTCACTGTCTACGCATAATAATTTCATCTGTCTTGCCTTATTGAATATCGAAGCGTTTGTCGAAGCGAGAAATCATTAGAATGTTTTTAATAAAGGCATTTGCTCCTTTTAGCTGAATATTACTTTCTAATTCAATGGTATTTCTCATACTCAACAGCATACCCAGTGCCGCGCTGTCTAAATATTCAACCATACTCATATCAATAACATAGACTTTATAATGATTCGTGAGATCAGAATAAGCCTCACGAAAATCATTAAACAAGGAAAAGTCAAAGCTGCCAACAATCGTAATTGTTACCGTGTTTATAGAATCATTTGCTGTGACTGAAATACTCATTAGCGTGTCGAGTTTGGGGTATTCGCCCTACTCGCCTCCGTGGCATTTTGGCGATGAAGGAGCAAGCGTATTACGCTCACTCCATTCTTGAATTGAATATAGGTGCATTGCAAGAGCATGAATTTTTGTCATTTCTTCTTGCAGTGTTGCATACACAAGTTGATGACGTTGAACCAATCTCTTTCCTTGGAATTCATCGCTTACCAAAACAAGTTTAAAATGAGACTCACTTCCCTCAGGGACATTGTGCATATAACTTTCGTTTTCAAGCGTCATATGATGAATATCAATTTTTTCATTAATGCGTTGATCAATTTGCGTTTGTACGTTCATAGCTTTCCTATTATGCCGACGTTAACAAGCTATTGGACTCGCCATTCAATAGGACTTGGCCCTTTTCTTTTGGGTAAGCTACGTCAATGGAAACCGCACCACCTTCACGCCACACGCTGATAATGGTGTCCATATTAGCGGCCATTACGGCACGTTTATCGTCTGGTGCCGCAGCGATTACTTGCAGTCCAATATCTTTCATAAAGCCCATACACGTTGAGGTTTTTACCATGTCTATTTTGTTAAATGCCTCGTCAAACATGGCCAAAGAGAATCCACCAACGATATCTCCCTCCATGGTTTCATGTAATCGATACGTCGTAGAGAGGGCTGCCGCAATGGCTAGGTAAAATGGTATTTGGTGCTCGCCACCAGACCCTGTTTGAATTCGCTGGCTCAGTGTCGTTTTTTTATTACCTTCGCCGTCCAAGATATCGACTTCGAAGTTATAAAATTTTCGGTAGTCAGCAAGGTCTTGTTGCTTGTCTTCATCCGATATAAGTTCCTGAATGGATGCAATAGCGCGCGCATGCTCAGGATCATTGCTTAAATGCGGATCAAACAATCCACCTACATTTGCCTGATCCTGTGCGCTAAAGCGTTCAACAAGGTCGAGAATATCTTTCATATCGCCATTAGGGTAATAACGAAATTGATAGATTTCCAAGTTAAAGGGTCTACGCTTTAAACTGTGGTTGAGCTCTCGAATAATATGAGCGACTTGATCTAAAGAGTCTTTCAACTTAGACACATAATCCGAACGGAAGGTTTCCTCTGCTTCTTTACGAGCCAGCTCTGCGCGTTTCGCGTATTTGGCCAATTCTGTTTCGCTCAGAATATCAATTTGATAAGAGACATAATGTTCAAACTCTTCAAATTTAGACTCTAAATAATCTAGTTGAACATCGTTGTCTAAATTCGCTTGATGATATTTACCATAATGATCTGCGACCTCTTTACGTACCTTCTGATCAAAGCTGCGTGCTTTCTCATTGGCTTTTTCAGCTCGGCTGATGGCTTCTTTATAGATAGCCGCCCCATTTACCATGCTGCTTTCTAATAATGAATAGCGTTCACTTGCAAATTCTGCATCGTATCTCGGGTTAGAAGTTAACCGATTACGCTCTTCATCTAGTGCCGCGAGTGCAGAACTCAATTGGCTTTTCTGTGTGTTTAGCGCTCCAAATTGTTCTGCAATTTGTTGGCGTTCACGGTCCAGTTTCTTCTGCTCTAATTCAACATTAGCAATGCGTATTTTCAGTGCTTCGATACGATCTTGAAGTTCCGTGTCATCATGTTTTTGAAGCTGTGACATTTCAGCTTCAACTGATTCTAGTTCCTGTGTTAATCGAGTAACGGTATGACTTGCGTTACCAATACTGTCTGCATCAAATTGATTATTGGCTATGACTCGGCCAAGTAGTGAATCTGCTTGCTCAAGGCGCTGGTCTGCTTTCAAGAAGTTCATTAATTCACTACTAAGGCTTGTAAGCTGCTTTTCGCGTGACTCACGCATGCCTTCGGTATTGATACCGACCATCATGTGAGGTACAAAACGAATAGTAGAAATTGTCCCAGCCAGTTTTAACATGCCGTCCGCTGTCATTGCACTGTCTTCACGGAGCAATTCACGCTCAGTTTCTACTGGCTTAATACCGCCTAAACGTCGATTTATATAAGCTTGAGCGTGATCATTATTACAGCGAATAAAACGCAACGCAGAGTTATTATCACCTCGGTTTAACCAGAGTCGTGTTTGGGTTGTATCGATAACTCGACAGCCCATTAACTGACGTCGGTGAGCTCGAAATATACGAATGGCTTCTTCGGCGTCGTCCGGTTCTACTATCAGTGCTTCACGTTGAGCGCCAAGGTAGCCTTCAATCGCATCCTGCCATTTTCTATCGGTCACTTCTGCTAGATGACTTAATGGCGTCGCTTTAATGTTGGCATCGTTAAGTAATGCAATAAGACGTTTTGTATTTTGTGAAAGTGGACTAACGCCACCTTTTAGCGAGGAAACATCAGATTCCAGTTGCTTACATTCATCTTTCAAGTTCAAAATATTACGATTCAACTCTGAACGTTGCGCAAATACTTGAGACTTTTCTTTATCTAAAGTGTCATTGAGCGCTATTAATTTCTGAGTTAACGGCTTTAGATTGCCTTCAATACGGCCATCTTCAGTAATCAGCCCGTTAAAGGCAGAAAACTCTTTTACAAGTTTTCTTGTTTCTTTCGACAATAAATCTTCAAAAGAATTAAGCGCTCCTAAAAGCAAGGTGAGTTGACGTACTTGTAAAATAGCTTTTTGATCTTGCTGGCCTTGCAATACTAAAAGCTTTTTACTTTGCTCGAGTTGTTGCAACTTCAAACCAACGTCGGAATGTTCGTATTGCTGTTCAAAACGAAGCAATTGACCTTGTAGTTGTTTTAACAAACTACCTTGTGTCGCAAGTTCTTCTTCGATCTCTTCTTCACGTTCTTTTTGAAGTTCGTATTGATCTTGAATGTCGTCTTGTTTACTGCCTAATTCATCAAAGCGGGCTTCAGTTGCGATCCATTGATAGTTGATCGCACTTTGTTCTTGTTGATGTTTTTTCTCACAGTCTTGCTGAATTAGTTTTAGATCATCAATGCGCTTGGAAACTTCTAACGTTTTGGCTTCTAAGTGACGATATTCATTCAAAGACTTCTGATAAGCGCCAACTTGAAGCGGCGCTTCGGCCAATACAAAATCTTGTACAAAGCGTGTAGGCGAGGCAATAGGGACAAATTTTAACGCATTCTTGAAGTTTTTAAGGAAACTGTCCAGTGTAATAAGTTGATCTGGGCTTGGGCTTAATTCTTCAAGGTAGCGATTTATGTATTGGGTAGCTGACGCACTACCGGATTTAATGTAGGGGTCTAAACACACCTTTTTCATTGACTCACGCACTTCGATCCAAGGCTTAGCTTTGTAGCTTTTACCATCCATAGCGTCGATAAAGTCAGACTTTCTTGCGCCAAAGTTAGGCAATACAAAACGACCCAGGACATCTTCTTCTGGCGACGCCAATGAAGCGCTTAAAGCTAAACCAAGAGTGGATTCATTACCGGTGACGCTGTCTTCAAAAACCAATGCTAGGTAGCTGGTAGCGTCTTGCCTTGGTTGGGTCCCCAATGCTTTTACGTTTGCTTGGCCGGAATCTATCATGCCCAATATATAAGAACGAATACTACGGCCACTGGCTTTGCCATCATTTGCGCTAGCGTTGTAATTAAGGTGGCGCTTACTAGCACCTGTTAATACCGTTTGTATGGCATCAAGTAACGACGATTTGCCTGACCCCGTTGGTCCAACAATGGCAGTATTTCCACGAATATTAATTTCTTCTGCACCAAGTAGGTACCAATTCACTAATACGATTCGATTTAGCTTTTTCACATTTTGGCCCTAGTCTTGATTGGTTTCTTGCACTGTTTCTGTTTCAACATCTGTGTCAGCGACATCGTCTTCATCAGGATCTGCGCCATTGAATGATTCTAATTGTCTTAGGTAGGCTTCTGTGACAATCAACCTGACGACAGGAGTGATATTGATCATCTGATTTTTGCTGTCTTCTTCGTAAGACTTGCCACGAATAACAATGCCATGACGACTAAACAACGCCAAAATATCTTTAAAGCGTGTTTCGTTTGGAATTTCGCGCTTTACCAGTTGGACAAATCTATCGAGTATCGTGTGTGTATTAGTAGCCACAAAGCCGTTATCTACTTCGAAATTTTCAATTTTTTCTTCGTAAATCTGGCGAAGCACTAATAGAAATAATGTCTCATCTGTTTTTAAGCGAACAAAGGCTTCTTTTTGAATTGGCAAGACGCCGGCAAGCCGTTCGTTCTCATTGATATAGAGCTTCATGCCTAAGGCATCAAACAATCGATCAAAATATTCTTGGTAGGACTCTAATAGAAGGTAATGCTTTCGCTGACCATGCTTATAAGCGCTCGCGAACTGATTCGCAATAACAAAATTTGCGGTCTGTTGGAATTCTTGAGCGTCTTTACCAGACTCTTCAACAACTTTTTTTAATTCTCTAAGCATTACGCTTTGCTCCTACGTACCACATTAAATTCGCGACATTCAACGAACTCATGCACATCCAAATACTGATTGGTAAAGTGTATTTCAAATAAGTCTTCTAATTTTTTAGCACTAACGCCCAGTGAACCGATATAGCGTAAATGGTCAAAGCAAACAAAGTCTTCAACCGATTCAATAGTGAAGTCTAAGATATGTTTGCTGTTTCCAGAGGCCATTTGTTTGTCTAAATAACTTTGCATTTTCGGAATGGTGACTTGGCGAGCCTCATGGAAGCGACGCTGTTGGTCGCGTGCTTTTATCGCGTCAGCAGATACTTCGGCTGGCGTCATCACTCGAGGCGGTGGCGGTTCACGTCGTTTAGTCGGTTGGGCAGCAGAAGCCATGCCAACAAACCGGGCGCCTACAACCTGTTTTAATATGGGTAAGGTGTCGTACTTTGCAACATCTGAAATAATGCCAGCAATCTTATTGGCCATGCCTGGTCGAGAGCTGTCCATATAGCGTGCGGTATCCGCTGCGCGCTTCTCTAATCGGTATCGATATTCATCAATGCGCTCTAAACGTTGCTCAATATTGCTAAATGTCTGAATGATATCACGACAGTCTTTCTCAACCATTGCCTGGGCTTCGGCCATTGAAATAAGCTGCTGATCAACATAGCACTGAGAAACCTGCCCCATGGTGTCTGGATTGGTTAAAAAGTCTTGAGTCAATTCAAGTATTTGACGACGAAATCGAAAAGGGTTATTGCTGGTTTTGATCGTTTTGTAGTCAGCGATCAAAATGCCTTCTACAAATAAGTCAAAGAAACCCGCGACAATGGCTTTTGGATCACGTGTTGCGAAAAGCTCTCTTTGTAAGCTACGAATACCCAGTAATATTTGGTTCAAATGCGCTGAAAAGTCTCTTGATGCTTCTGCAGACTGACGAAGCGTTACCCCTCGTTCTTTAGGGTTTTTAGCGACGGCTTCTAGGTTACTAAGAATACTCAAAACGGTTGCGCCATAGTTACGCTTACCGTGTTGACTGATCTCGACTAAAGATCTCAGCAACATGGATATTTGAGGCGTCATTAATACGCTAACGCGATACAGTTCTTGTTCTTCGACCAACCATCCGGTGTTCACCAAACGATGATAAATTCTTAACGCATAATCGTGAATGGTCTTTGGTGAATCAAAAGACTCTTTTTGTTCGTCATGCCAGGCAAGCGTATCCAATTTATGAAGCGTGTCTTCAATCGATTCTATAATGGTCGATTTATCTTTGATTGGATCTTCTGCATGATCATAAAAAACGCCTGCTAGATCATGCAATACAGCTTCAATTAATGCTCTATTTGAGCCGCTTAATGCCTGAAATATTTCGTCAGGTAAGTGTTTAAACAGCATTCATTCGACTCCATGAATCCACTAAAAATAATGGCATATTTAAACCTTACCTAAATGATGGGCAATTACCGTCTGCATAGCCTGCTTTACTAACTCATCATCCCCAATTGGAGACAATAACTCTATGCGTAAATCATCTCGTTGCAGTTCCGCTATTTGTGCAGGTACATCCTGTCTTAAATGACGACCTACTGCCAGAAAAAGTGGCAACACAGCCACGCTTCGCACGTCTTTATCTAGTTGCGCAATAACATCTTCTAGTGAGGGTGAGGTTAATTCCATATACGCCAAGCTCGCATTATTCTCACCATAGGTTTGAGTAACGTGATGATAGAGAGATTCGAAGGGCTGTTTCCAAAGAGGATCAGGGCTTCCGTGTGCAAGAAGTATGATGTGATCGTATTCTTTGTGTAGCATTTTGATACCTAATGTTTCTCGATTCCCCATTTTAGCCATCCTATTTCAGAAAAAGAAGGTGCAGATTAAAAAACCTTTAAATCTTCTGATCAAACTTAAGGAAAAACAGATTATGACCTAAACTTAGGAAGTTATTGGTCCTATTTCTTTTTTTGTACGTAACATAGTGATTATTGCAATGCATGGAGCATTATAAAATGAAGATACTATTGACTGGGGCGACAGGATTTATTGGGCGATCCGTGCTTAAAAAACTATTAACCGCCAACCATCATATTTATGCCCTAGTAAGGCAGGTGGATAACCGATTAGCCGCCAGCATCAATCAACTCACTTTAGCGTCATTGAGCGTACTCAACGAGCAGTTCGATGTGATTATTAATTTAGCAGGTGAAAATATTGCTAGTCGCCCATGGACAAAAAAACGCAAACAAACTTTGTTCAATAGCCGAGTTGAATTAACTCATAATATTAAGAACGCATTAAAATACCCACCCAAACTACTGATTTCGATGTCTGCGGTGGGTTATTACGGTGTAGCACGTCAAGGTGTTTTTTATGAAAGCACGCCCCCTAAAGAGGGGTTTTCTCATGATCTTTGTGCCGCATGGGAGGCCTCTGCTACCGCATTTTCTCAAGATCAAACGCGGGTTGTAATATTTCGATTAGGGGTAGTGCTCGGCGATGGTGGAGCCTTGAGTAAAATGCGAACGCCATTCTTATTTGGTTTAGGCGGGGCTATTGCGGGAGGAAAACAGTGGTTTTCATGGGTTCATATTGATGATGTTGTTGAAGCAATATTTACTGCCATAGAGGATCAAACCTATACTGGAGCTTACAACCTAGTTGCCCCTCAATTAATAGAGCAAGGTCACTTCGCCAAGTCTTATGCAGCGTCACTCAACCGCTCGGCTACGTTACCTACGCCTAAGTGGTTGCTTAAACTGCTATTTGGTGAAATGGCGTGTTTGTTGACTGAAGGGGCCAAAATTGTTCCTCAAAAACTAGAAAAACAAGGCTTTGCGTTTTGTTATACCAATATAGACGAGGCGCTATTGCAGATAGAGCAAATATGACTTTAAGCAGGTTAACGCTTTTTCTTTAAAACTGGCAAGCCTTTTTCATCGTTTAGTGTGTTCGTGCATTTTGGATAAGTAATACAGCCCCAAAAATACCCATTCTTACTTTTTTTTCTCACTAAATAATGACCACAAGTACGGCACGGATATTTTTTTGTACTAGAGGGTACACCCTGATCATCCTCTACGGTTACCTTGCATTCAGGGTAATTCGAACACCCCCAAAACACATTGTCTTTAAAGGTTTTTTTTCTTAAAGGGGCCTGGCAGGCAGGACACAGATAGCGTTTTGCCCTAACCGGTTTTCCTGCTTCGTCATTAGCTGTGTAATGACAGGTAGGGTAAGATTCACACCCCCAGAACGCCCCATTTCCACCTTCTTTTAAAACCAGTAAGCTTTCGCATTTTGGACAACGATAACGAACTTTGGCTGATGTTATATGAGCATCGTCCTGCTCTAAGAACTCTTGTTCCCAGTTACTTGGTTTAGGTATTTTAGGGACTTCTTCCTGCACGAGCGTTACTCTTTATCTTTATAACAAAGTGCACTGTCTTCTTTGCAATCTTCTGTACTTACTAACTTTCTAATTTTTGAAGCCCCATTCCTAGCACCCTCAGCCGTAGCGGCTCCTACTTCTTTCATTTTATCCCAAACCACGGCACCTGTTTCTTTGGCATTTTTGGACGCTTTGTTTCCAAAATCAGAGGCTTTATCGCCGACTTCACTTGCCTTTTCCGAGGTGCTGTCTGCTATTTCAATGGTGGTTTTTTTTGTTTTATCCCATAACTGAAGTGCACCGTCTTTCGCTTTATCAAGGGTGCTTTCTTCGGCCTGTGCCAATGTCGATAATAGAATAAGTGAACCTATAAACACTGTTATGTATTTCATCATACTGCCTGTTTATTATGAAAAGGTGAAAAATCTAACCAGCCGAGAAGTTCAGAAATATCGTTGAGAGTAGTTAGTTGAGGATAATGTAATAATGTGTCGTCAGTGACTTTTTCATGATCCCAAGTGCTGTGATAAGGTACATGAAGCGCTTGAGCACCTAAATCCAGAACCGGTAATATATCGGATTTTAAGGAGTTACCTACCATTAGAAAATGCTCGGTGGAAATGTTGTGACGTTGCAATATTTGTTGATAAGCATCAGACGTTTTATCACTGACTATTTCAATGGCTTCAAAATAATCTGCAATCCCAGAACGCGCTAATTTACTCTCTTGATCCAGTAAGTCCCCTTTGGTAATCACAAACAACCGTGCTTTACCTTCTAGTTTAGACAGTACGTTTTCCACGTTAGGAAGTAATTCAACAGGCGATGCCAGCATGCATTTTGCGAGTTGTATGATTTCATGTATTTCGTTACCGGAAATACGCCCTTCAGTTAATTCAATGGCCGTTTCTATCATGGAAAGAGTAAAGCCTTTGATGCCATAACCAAAGTGCTCTAAATTTTGAATCTGTACATCACCTAAGTGAGAGCGTATGTAAGTTTCGTCATGATATGGCAGAAGTAGATTAATAAATTCATCTTGCGCATGAATAAAAATATCTTCATTACGCCAGAGTGTGTCGTCTGCATCAAAAGCAATCACTTTGAACTCTGTACATTTTAGCGTCATGTTACTTCCATTGTTTGGTATTTTGTTCTATCAAATTTATATACAGTGCAACTTGGTCTGGTGTGTCGTTTAACGCGGGTATGTAATCAAAAGCAACGCCACCGTTATTTTTAAACTCATCACCCAACTCCAATGTCACTTCTTCAAGTGTTTCTATGCAATCAATTGAAAAAGCAGGGCTAATGACGTTAATTTTTTTAACACCCATAGATGGCAAAGCTTTTAAGGTGGCATCAGCATAAGGTTTTAGCCACTCCTCACGTCCAAATCGAGACTGATAGACATGTGTCCATTCGTGATCGCCCAACTCTAGCTCTTCTGCAACGAGTCGGCTTGTCATTTCACAGCGACGAGCGTACGGATCGCCATTAGAGACATATCGCTTTGGGATGCCATGATAAGACAATACAAGGTGGCGGCGTTCTCCTTGTTTATCCCATTGAGCTCGAATGGAATTAGAGAGTGCTTTAATGTACATCGGATGATCTGCGTAATCGTGCAACAGCTGCAATGACGGCCAATGAGGGCAGTTTTTTAGCGATTTCATCAATCTATCGTAAGCGGCAGCCGTCGTGGTTGCTGAAAATTGTGGGTACATAGGGATCACAACAATATTTTTAACGCCCTGCTCTCTTAGTTTATTGGCAGCGGTTTCAACACTTGGACTTCCATAAGTCATTGCTAACTCAACAGGAATGTCTTGTCCTGTTTTTACGGACAATGTTTTCTTTATATTTTCTTTTAACCGCTGGCTTAATACTAATAATGGCGAGCCTTCATCCATCCAGACTTGTTGGTATATTTTAGCGACTTTGGGTGGGCGTAAAGTCAATATAATTAAGTTCAGAACAGGCTTCCAAACCAAAGGGTTCAGATCAACAACACGAGAGTCAGAGAGGAACTCTTTAAGGAATCGACGAACTTCAGGTGTCTTCGGGGCATCCGGTGTCCCCAAGTTCATCATCAATACACCGTAGTCACTCGTGTTTTTCATGTTATACCTTTTGGTTTGAATTGTTGATTCATTATAAACCATGAAATTGGGGGCAATAATGAAAATACCAAGCTTTTTAAAACTTTGAATTGTTTAGTTTCGTATCTTTATAAAGCGATTGAGCTCAATTCTCCGTGGTGAAGACTGAGTGTGCTTTTCGTCCTTAACTGGTTTTATTAAAGCCATAATCGTATTAAAGAGCAGGCCATAAAAATAACAAAGCTGATTGATAGAACGGTTTTGTCTAATGTATTGCCGCGATTACGACAAAGCCAATAAAAAAACAAATGACTAACTGCCAAAATCAGCATTAAAGGAATATGTATTGCACCTGAAAATCCAGAAAACGTAGCGTGGTCAAAGGATTGGGCTGGAAAAATAAAACCGACCATAGCAGCAATAGAGGCAAACACAATAAAACCATTTGTGCTTCCTTGACGCTGCCTCTGATCTACTGCTTTCAGAGTGCTTAAACTTTCCCCTAGTGTTTGACCGCAGTTCCCCGACACCAGTGATATCGTTCCAATAAATAAGCCAATGGGTATATGGCCTAATTTACTAATAGCGATAGAGGGTATTTTTTTGGTCCTAGATCGCAATATTATGTTTAGAATGGCGATCAATGCGATCAAGGTAAAACCTATTTTGAATAACAAGAAACTGACTAAAGACAGTAGTTGTGCACCTATTACCCCTCCCATAGCGATGCCCGGCGCGAAATTAATTAAGTGTTGGGAGTCTACTTCGCCATGCTTCATCGATTTTATCCAAGCATAAAGATGAGTCGGTATAAAAGCAGTAATACAAGTGGCAATGGCAGGTAGTATTAAATCTTGGAGTGACAAGCTAAAAACGGGAAGAAAAAAGTATAAGGTCGGAATAGCGATGAGAGTGGGCGCGATTTTGATAATTGACGAAATAGCCCCTGTTGCAGCGCCAATAAAGATGAACAATAGGATCAATTCAATCGTTGGCATAAGACAAAAAAACCTAGATTCTGTTATGGAAGTGAGGTATTAAAAAAGCAGGCATTAGTAGCCTGCTTTTTTAATAAACGACAGTGACAACTGCTTATTCTCGATAAACAACACTACGAATTCGATCTTGAATCAGAGCCGCTAATTTATCTGGCTGGAATTTCGAAAGAAAGTCATCACACCCAACTTTCTGGACCATCGCTTTGTTAAAACTACCACTGAGTGATGTATGAAGAACGATGTAAAGGTCTTTTAATGCCGGATCTTCACGCACTTCTCTCGTTAAACGATAGCCATCCATTTCAGGCATTTCGGCATCGGTTATCATCATGAGCAGTTTTTCAGGAACCACGTCCCCTTCAGCAGCCCATTTTTTGAGTTGCTCCAAGCCTCGCTTACCGTTATTAGCCTCATGGACCGTTATACCCAAGAAGTTTAACGTAGAGCGACATTGAGCAAGGGCGACAGAAGAGTCATCTACCACCAACACTTCTAATCCCTTGGCGAGAGACAATAAGTCTTTATCAATAACGTCATCGCTAATGGTTCCGTCATAAGGTGATATTTCCGCTAAAACTTTTTCTACGTCAATAATTTCAACAATACGATCATTGACACGCGTTATAGCGGTTAAATAATGTTGGCGACCTGTTCCGTCTGGCGGTGGTAGAATTTCATTCCAATTCATATTAATAATTCGGTCTACTTCACCAACCATAAATCCTTGAACGGTATTATTGTATTCCGTCACAATCAAGTTAGAAGGTTGAGTACGATCAATTGGCTTCATACCAATTGATTCAGACAGGTCAATTACGGGAATAGTTCTGCCTCGAAAATGTGTTACGCCCGCAACAGAGGGATGTCTATGTGGCATTTGGTTCAACTTTGGCAGCTGCACCACCTCTTGAACCTTGAACACATTTATTGCAAACATTTGCATTCCACTAAGACGGAACATTAGTAGTTCCAAACGGTTTTCACCTACTAACTTGGTTCTCTGGTCTACAGCGTCTAACATGCTTGCCATATTTTACTCCAAACATTTTTTAATTAAGGCTTTAATCCATTTTAGCCATGATATTGTATTAGGCTAAGCGTTACAGTATTTTTTTGTGTCTACTCTTCTTGCAAGGATCTTTAATGAAGAATAATGAAGTACTTTTTTGCCGTGAAGCAGTGGTTAATCGGTTCTCTGAAACGATAGCTTACAACATACTGCACCCAAGTAACGCTATAAAAGGTCAAGATGCGACTTTTTTAAGCTCTTTGTTTGTGGATATCAATCTTACCGAAATTACACAGCAAAAGACCATTTTTTTTCAGAGTAGTTTAGAAGCGCTTTATAACCTGCCGTTACAGACTCATTTACACATGGTGACCTTCTTGAATGCTACTGAATTATCTGAGGTGCATTTGGACGAGTTATCCGAATTCAGACTTCAAGGTTATCAATTAGGTATTATAAACCCTAGCCCCAATACTATTCCTGACGTTCTGCTTGATATTTTTTCTTATGCCCTTTTCACTTTAGACAATTTAACCATTAATGACGTGATTATTCGAGTTAAGGATCCACTGATAGCGTCAAAAAAGCTATGGGTTAATAACATTGAAAATATAGAACAATTTACTCAACTTAAAGAAAAAGTTCCTAATGGTCAGTTTAGCGGTAGCTTTATAAGTAAAGTAACACCAATAAAAGGCAAGCGCATCTTAGCTTATAAAGCTATTTTGATTGATTTATTAGTTGCGCTCAATGATCGTGAATCTTCTCCTCGTGTATTGGCAGGGTACATTGAAAGAGATCCAACGCTTACTTATCGAATTATAAAATTGACTCATAAGGCTATATATCATAGCCAATTCAATGTTTCTAATGCCCAGAGAGCGATAGAAATTATAGGCGTCAGAGACTTGATTAAATGGGTTGGTCTGGTGATGTTGAGCAGTGTTCTGGGTAAACCAGATTGCTTATTTTCCATGGCGGTTTCTCGAGCATGCTTCTGTCAGAGTCTTTCTGCCGTATTGTTTCCAAATTTAGAGGGCGCATTTTTGGTTGGCCTTTTTTCGTATCTACCTAGTTTCTTTGATGAAGAGCTTCCTATCCTACTAAAAGATCTACCTCTTGATGAAAATATCAAAAGCGCCTTGTTAGAATATAAAGGCAACTTAGGTGGTATTTTAAAAATAGTTGAAGCCTATGAGTCTGGTAGATGGGAAAAAATTCCTTTTGATCAACTTGCTAGCAAAGATATATCGAAGCGGCTGCTTAAAGATTTGTATGTTAAAAGTTTAAAAGATGCTCGTGAGATGGGAACGTTATGATAGACATTGGGGTAAATATAAATCATCGCTTTCTTCTTGATGATGTAGATAAGACGCTAGCCGATATGCAAGAAGCGGGAGTGAACGGCATGATTTGCATCGCGTCTGATTTAGAAGAAAGTAGACAAATTCAAAGGTTGAGCCAAAACTACTCTACGATATGGAACACTCTTGGCTGCCATCCACATCAGGCTAAAACCTGGGGAGTCGATAGTAAGTCTAAAGTTACAGAACTTATTCAAATCAAAAAGCCAGTGGCGATTGGTGAAACTGGTCTTGATTTTAATCGTAATTATTCAACGCCTGATGAGCAACGCTACGCTTTCCATGAACAAATAGAATTGGCTTCTGAACATCAACTTCCCCTGTATTTACACGAAAGAGATGCGCATGAAGAAATGGTCAAAATACTTATGAAGCACCCAGCATTAGCTCAAAAATCCGTAATCCATTGCTTTACTGGAAGTAGAGTCGAGCTAGAAAGGTATCTAGAGTTAGGGTTGTATATTGGTATTACTGGTTGGGTGTGCGATGAGCGACGTGGCACAGACTTACAGGAGTCTATCCCGCATATTCCAATGAATCGATTGCTCTTAGAAACCGATGCACCTTATCTTTTACCAAGAAATATTCGACCTCGACCGAAAAAAAATCATCCGAAATATCTGCCTTGGGTAGCACAAGAGGTCGCGAAGCTAAAAGGTGTTTCTCTTGAGGAGCTGATTCAGGCGACAATGAATAATACACAGGCAGTCTTCGGCATTCGATCATAAAAAATACGTATCAGAGCAACGAAATCTGTTGTGAGAGCAGGCTTGCCATGTTGGTTTTAAAAAACGGCAAGATGCTATCGGCTATGGGCTCAATTTGTTTTTCTATATAATGTTCGTAATCTAAATCGATCAAGTTTTCCTCACTTTCATAAGGCACCACACCGGATCGCTGATAAACATAATAAACACGCTTTCGTCCTTTATTGTATTCCATAGGAAGCCCCTGCTCCGCTCGTTTTTGATCTATCATGGCCGCGGCTCTAACATGAGGCGGTTTATTTTTGGTATAAGAAGCTAAGGGGCGGCTCAGTTGTTTACTGTAAATGAGTTGATCGTCGTACTCCCCCAGTCTGAGCTTTGAAATGGTCTCTTGAATAAAGTTAATCGGATTTTCATCACTGAATATTTTTTCAAACAAAGTACGCTGAAACTGTCTTGCTAGCGGTGTCCAATCGGTTCGAGCTGCTTCTAGCCCTTTAAATATCAATTCACCGTTGGACTTTCCCGCATAACGCTTCTTACTTCCCTCTTCTTGGCCTCGTATGGTCGGCATGAAAAAGCGCTCATAGATTCGTTCAAATTCCAGCTCTAAATGAGAATCTAATTGAGCATAGTCCTGACACCATTTCGATAAACAAAGGTTAATTTGCTGACACAATTCCTTACCCTGTTCCTGCGGATTTCCTTGTGTGTCATTGAGTGTCACGAAGAGTGAATCCGTGTCGCCGTATATTACCTTGGCGTTCCGTTCCTCCATCCATGCTTGTGTCCTAGCCAGTAACTCATGGCCACGCATGGTGATGGAGCTAGCGAGCTCTGCATGATAAAAGCGGCAAACGTTTGACCCTAAAACACCATAAAATGAGTTCATGATAATTTTGATGGCGTAACTCAAAATATCATTATGCTCTTGTTTGGCTTTTTCCCTCGCCTGAGCAAGCTCGGTAATTAAGCCTGGCAGTATGGCGTTTTGTCTGTCGAAATGGGCGCCTAAGAAACCCGTAACCAAATTAGAGGGCGATTGATCAGAGTTTAGTTTTCTATGAGTTGCGGTGACTCTTGCTAAAGGGTCAATATAGAAAGTTCGGATAATGCTTGGGTAAAGACTTTTAAAATCGAATACTAAAACATTCTTATGTAAGCCAGGTATGGATGACATTACAAAACCGCCCGGACTGGCAACAAAGTCTTCTTCTGTCCAAGCCGGAGCAACCCAACCAGCGGCATGTAATCTGGGTAAATAGAGGTTTTCAAAGGCCGCTACTGACCCCCCCGTTTGCTCAAAAGGAATGCCTGTTAAATCGACACGGGTCTGTTGTAATTCGATTAGCTTTAGCTTTTCAAAAATCCGCATAACAAGGTCGCAATCTTGAAGGTTATAAGCCACAAAGGCGTCTAAATCTTCTTTGTGTAACCTTTCTATTTCTTGCCAACGCTCAGCGCCATGTAACAATTTTCCATCATCTAAGATTTCTTTACTGACGTTGTTTAGACTATAGGATTCAAATTGATAACCACCCACTTTTAACAAGGTAATGCCGTCCAGCGCCACTCGCCCGGGAATACTGGCAAAATACTTTCCTTGATTATCGGAAGAGCGGATATTCCAATTTTCACCATGGACACCAAAAGAAGGGCGAATGCCTAGGGTTTGACAGCGCTGATCAATAAACTGCAAATCAAAGCCGATCAAATTCCAACCAATGAAAATGTCGGGAGAATGTTTTCTAACGTAGCGTATAAACGCAAGCAATAAACTTTTTTCGTCAGTAAAGCATTGCACCAAAGGCGACGTATATTCTTGATCTGTCACGACAAACGCAATTCGCTGATCGGCCGCTGTAATGCCAATAGACAGCAATGTATTGGTAGATACGGAGGTTTCTATGTCGAGCGACCAAACGTTCCAATGAGGCTGCCAATCTCCAGCAATGACTCGTGCTTGGCTAAATATTTGATTGGCTGAATCCGGGACGCCGATGAATCTAACGGCGCCTCGAATATTTCGTTCCATTAAATATCGATTGTGGGCTTTTATGTCTTCTTCGAAAACAGAATAGCCATTCTGCTTGACCCTATTAGTCATTTGCTGGTGGAGCGTGGGACTACTGCTTTGCACTAACGCAACAAGGTTATTATCGAAGGATCGGAACTGGGACTGAGAACATTGTACGCCATTCAGGTTACTTGGCAGGCTATCGAGCGGAGCATCAGTAAAAAAAACACTAAGCTGCCTATCCGGAAGCACCTTTACGGTTCCTTCCGGTGTTTTAATAAATAGGCTCATTTCAATCTTGCCGCCTACTTCACGAGTATGGCGGCTGACAATATAGCCCTGTCTTTCTACAAACATTAAACAGCCTAGATAATGAAAAGTGCTTTATAGCCTACGCAACAAAAGCATAGGTGGCACTTTTAACACAGTCCTGCTGGCAAATACACCAATGCTTGAAATGACACAGACTCCAATTAAAGGACCAAATAACCATAACAACGGATGAAAACTGGCATCCGCGTTAAACACAAAGACCTGCAATCCGTACAAACAGGTTTCTGCACCAATGGCCGCGATAAGACCAGAAAAAAAGCCAAGAGCGCCAAACTCAACAAACAAGGCTTGTCGAACTAATGCGCTTTTTGCCCCTAATACTCTCAATAATGCTCCCTCTTCTAGCCTCTCTTCTAACGTTGATCGTACACTTGCTAATAAAACCAAAGCGCCAGCACTTAGAATGCATAATAAAACAAGCTGAATTGCTTGGGACAACTGACCAATTATGGTCTGTATTTGTTTTAAAATATCACCCACATTTAGAATCGATACTGTTGGAAATGCCGACATGGCCTTGTAAAAAGATTGTGCCTTAGACTCTTCAATAAACAAGCTACTAACAAAGTTAGCAGGATAGCCTTCCAAAATGCTCTTTGGCAAAATGAGATAAAAGTTTGGCTGCATTGACCCCCAATCCACCGTACGCACTGAGGTGATGGGGAGTGTCACGATATTGCCGCCAATATTTATCGTCAGCTTATCACCCAGTGTGAGGTTGGCTTCTTCTGCCACTCTTTGCTCAATAGAAAGGCCTTCAGCAGTAAAATTCCCAGAAACTAATTCATTACCCTTACCAAGTGAATCGGCCCATGTGAGATTAAGCTCACGTTCATACAGTTCTGGTTCGCCCTTTTCGTTAGGATAAAGCGCCTGAACCGTTTTGCCGTTTGCCGCCGTGACGCGACCACGAACCATAGGATACCAATCTGATTTTTGAACATTAAGTTTGCTTGTCTCGTCATTTATTTGGTCAATTTGGTTGGCTTGAACATTGAACAAATAATGGTTTGGCGCGTCTTCTGGCAGTTGCTGTTGCCAATCGGCAATGAGGCTAGACTTCACACCAATTAGGATAAGCGTCAGCATGATAATTAATGTGAATACTAAGAGCTGAAATAAGTTTGGGACCAACCTTCTGTACAAAGAGGCAAGGCCAATTTGCCATCCGCTGGTGGCACCTGATGTGAGGGAACGGCCAAGTTTAAAGGCAATCCAGCCAATACCTGCAACTAACAGTGCAATGCCAAATATGGCGGCTGTCATGATGCTTGGCAGTAAAAAACCTTTTGTATAAACACACATCAACCCGTACATACCAAGAAAGCCGATGAGATAAATGACAAAGGTGTTTAGTTCAATTTTTGCATTGGGCTGCAATACGGATAACGGAGATATTTTGATGAGATGAGACATAAGAGGTAGACAAAATGCCAGCATTGAAATTAACCCCGTCGTTGCCCCCAACCACAAGCGGCTTATTGATGGTTCGGGTAATGTGGTCGACATTAGCCCTGATAGCAAAGAGGCTATGATTTCTTGTATGCCCCAACCAATTGCCAAACCAATCAAAGCTCCGACTAAAAATAAAGTAAAGAGCTGCTGAAAAAAAACCTTACCTAGCAGTTTTGGGGTGGCGCCTAGCGTTTTTAGAATAGCCACCTGCATCAAATGGCGTTTGACAAAACGAGCGGATGCCAGAGCCATAGCAACACCTGACATCACAACAGCCAAAGTACCGGCTAGCAACAGAAAAGACTCCGCTCGGCCGATGGTATCGCCTATTCTTTCACCTCGTTGTGTTGGGGTTTGCCAACGCTGTCCTTCATTTAATTGGGGGGTTATCCATGTTTCATATTGACCAAGTGCGTCTCGATTACCTGCCAATAATAATGAATAGCGAATACGGCTGCCGGGGATAATGACATTTGTTGCTGCCAGATCCGCCATGTTCATTACAGCACGAGGCGAAATGGCAAAAGCAGATGTACTTGAACCTGGGTCGCGTACCAAGTACTTCGTCAAAGTGAACGTCGCATCACCCACCTCAACTTGGTCTCCAAGCTCAATATTTAATAAACTGGCAAGACGAGATGACGCCCAGATTTCACCTTGCTGTGGCGCCTCTGTCGATCTTTGTCCGGTGCCAAATAAAGTGTCGTCAACGAGATAAGCACCTTTAAGCGGGTAGCCTTCACTTACCGCGCTCAATTGCGATAATTGGAGCGAGTCACCTGCAAACATCATAGTGGTGAAAGACGTTCTTTGTGCGTACTGTAAAGCGAGTTCGTCTGCTCTTAAGGTCCATTCCGCCGGAATGGTATCGTCTGAGCGAACCAAACGATCGGCGGCAAGTAAATTAGCAGACTCTTGCTCAAAGGAAAGTTGTAGGCGATCAATAAACAAACCAATAGAGGTGACTGTGCTCACCGAAATGATCAACGCAAGTAAGAGCGTAAGCAAATCTCCACTGCGAAGGTCGCGTAGCATTAAACGAAAGGTAAAACTCATAGTGTTTTTTCCGTCAGTTGGCCTGAAGACATGACCAATTGACGGTCGCACATTTTAGCAAGTTCGTTATTATGCGTCACCATAACCAACGTCGTGCCTTGAGATTGATTCAGGTCAAACAACAGCTTGATAATCAGGTTGCCGTTTTCCTCATCAAGATTTCCAGTTGGCTCATCGGCGAATAATACCTTGGGGTTAGACGCAAACGCTCTAGCAATGGCGACACGCTGCTGTTCTCCGCCAGAAAGCTGATTGGGGTAATGCGTTAATCGATGTGACAAACCTACTTTTTCGAGCAATACTTCTGCTTTCTTGCGAGCGTCTTTATCTCCTTTAAGTTCGGCTGGCAACATCACATTTTCAATGGCTTGAAGGCTAGGTAGAAGATGAAAAGACTGAAATACGAAACCAACATACTGTCCTCGAACTAAGGCTCTTTGCTCTTCTGTTTGGCTAGAAAACGGGTTGTCATAAAGAAAAATTTCACCGGAGGTATTCACATCCAATCCAGCCAGTAAGCCTAATAAAGTTGATTTTCCGGAACCGGATGATCCAACAATAGCAACAGACTCACTTTCCTTGATTTCCATATTAATTCCTTTCAATATGGTCAAATTCCCTGTATTCGAAGTCACTGTGTGGGTTAAATTAGATACTTTAATCGCGGTGTTTCTAGGCATGGTGATTTACTCTAAAAAGGTTTGATATGTTGTTAAAAATACAATTGAAAAAATTCTTTACAATAGTAACGTTGCTTTCTATTAGCACCTTTGCTTCCGCGTCAACATTGCTTGTTATGGGTGATAGCCTCAGTGCGGCTTATAACTTACGACAACAAGAGGGCTGGGTAAGTTTACTTGAAAATCAACTTTCTCAATCAAACCCTGACATTTCGGTTATAAATGCCAGTGTCAGTGGCGAAACTACGCAAGGTGGTCTGTCTCGATTTAGCGCTCTTTTAGCAACTCACAGGCCAAATTGGGTTGTATTGGAGTTAGGTGCTAACGATGCTTTACGAGGCTATCCTTTAAATCAGACCACCATTAATCTTGAAAAAATGATAGAGCAAGCTCACCAAGAAAACGTCGTTGTATTGTTGGTTGGTAATCAAATTCCGCAAAATTACGGCAAACGTTATACGCAAATGTTCTTTAACTTATATAAGGACATAGCGAGCAAGTACAACGTTGCCTACTTGCCTTTTATGCTTAAGGGCGTCGCTTTAAACAAAGATTTAATGCAAAACGATGGGCTGCACCCTAATAAAGAAGGTCAGCCAATAGTGCTGCAAAATATTCTGCCCTACTTACAGCCATTATTAGATAGTATTAAGTAGATCGAAATAAGGAAAATAGATGAAAGCGGTTTTTTTAGACAGGGGTTCGTTCCCAAAAAACATAAATATTGAACTGCCAACACACATCAGTGACGTTGTTGAATATGACAAGACAAGACCTGATCAAGTTGCAGAACGTATTAAAGACGCGAATATCGTCCTTACAAACAAAGCCATTGTAAGTGCAGAAGTCATAAGTGGTGCTTCAAAATTACAACTTATTCAAGTCATGGCTACGGGTACAAACAATGTAGATAAAGAAGCTTGCACAAGCCGCGGCATTACCGTCCAAAATGTAGCTGATTACTCTACTATTAGCGTTCCTGAGCATACGTTTGCGATGTTGCTAGCGCTTCGAAGAAACTTAACGTCTTACATAAGCGATGTGAAGTCGGGCAAATGGGCGGATTCAACGCATTTTTGCTTTCTCGATTACCCTATTCAAGACCTTTCTGGTACGACAATGATGATCATTGGCGGCGGTACGTTAGGAAAAAGAGTCGCTGATATCGCTCGGGCGTTTGGCATGACCGTGATATTTGCTGATCGTAAGGGAGCACCAGCGACCAGAGCGGGTTATGTAGACTTTCAAGAGGCGTTAAAAACGGCTGACGTAATAAGTATTAATTGCCCATTAACAGACGAAACTAAAGGCCTTATTAGCGACACTGAATTTTCTTTGATGAAGCCGAGTTGTTTGTTATTGAACATTAGTCGTGGTGGTATTGTTGATGAACATGCGCTTGTGAACGCCTTCGAAAATAACACCCTTGCAGGCGCCGCGTTTGATGTTGCTACACAAGAGCCCATGCCGCTAAATCATCCTTTACAGGCTCTTGCTAAGCGGCCTAATTTTTTACTTACGCCTCATATTGCATGGGCAAGTAATGAGGCTATGCAGACCTTGGTGAATATTGCGATGGACAAAATAGCGGCTTTTATAGATAAGCTTAAATGACACTAGATATTTTATTTCAAGATGAACATTTGGTTGCCGTAAATAAACCGGCAGGCTTACTTGTACACAGAACATATTTGGCGAAAGACGAAGAGGATGCGGTAGTTCAAAGGTTACGAGATCAGACAGGTAAATGGGTTTTTCCTGTTCATCGGCTTGATAGAGGAACCTCTGGTGTATTGATCATGGCTTTTAATCCAGAGGTAGCAAGATTGCTTTCGACTCAGTTTGCAGAGTCAAAAACACAGAAAACTTATCATTGTTTAGTGCGAGGCTTTTGTGACGAGGCAGGCGTCATTGATTATCCTTTAGCAAAGCTCAATGAACAAAAAGGTCGTTCTCGCTTTAAGATAGAAGGAACAGAAAAAGACGCAGAAACCCGATTTACTCGATTGGAGCAGTATCAACTTCCCGTAGCGGTTAGCCGATATGACAGCATGCGGTTGAGTTGGGTGGAAGTAAGGCCAAAACAAGGTCGAAAACATCAAATTCGCCGGCACTTTAAACATTTATTAAACCCACTTGTGGGCGACTCCTGTTATGGTTGCCGCCATATTAATAAAGTGGCAAAAAGCATTTGGCCTGATGATTTTAGATTGATGCTTCATGCCTCAAACCTTCAATTCAACCACCCAATTACAGGTCAAATGATGACGCTAAAAGCCGATTTTAGTGACAAAATAGTTAACATTCTAAATAGCTTGGAACTTTATAAAATTTGATTATTCAGACAAAGCTGTCTGACCATCGATAAACCCAACAGTCGTGAACTTTAGATTCTAAATTAATAGCGTCTTTTTGAACTTCATTTATTTGAAAGCCGCAAGATAGAAGGACTTGTATTGACGCTTTGTTATGATCTGCCACTTGAGCATAAACATTTCTCACGCCGTTACTGGCCCAAACGAGTAGTAAATTTTTTAGTACATACTGAGCTATGCCTTTATTTGTAAAATTTTTAGCTATTCTGTATGACACTTCCAATGACAGATTTTCATTGTCTAAAATTTGACCATTGAAACGCCCAATCAAAACATTATTCGGCAAATACACTAAATACTGAACTCGCTTAAGGTGCTTCTGAAGCAAGCGTTTTAAGTAAATTTCTGTTTGTTGACGTAGCATTTGTTTTGGTAGAAATTGAGAGAACCAGCCTCTATTACGAAACTCAAAAAGTAAAATATTTCTAAGGTCAGCTTCTGTGGCTTGTCGAATTATAAGTGTACTTTTCATGGGCTGATTTGTACTTTTAAACTAGTAATACTATGAGCTTAGTGTAGATAGCAATGAAATGCTGAATAATGTACTTTTTTCTCTCAATCACATTAGTTCAAGTGATAAAATACTCTGTTTAAATACATGGCAGAGGCACCATAGCCCATGAAGAACCGAAATATAGTTTATTCAACAGATCAGGGGCGACTTTGCCCGAATTGTGAGTCCCCTATTTCAGACTGTCAATGCAAAAATGAGCAGATTGTTGGTGATGGTAAAGTACTCATTAGTCTTGAGACAAAAGGCCGTAAAGGAAAAGGCGTGACGGTTATCAAAGGCCTTCCAATGACGAATGAGGACCTCAAAGTGTTTGGGAAAAAATTAAAAACACAATGCGGCACCGGTGGCGCTGTAAAGGATGGGCAGATTGAAATCCAAGGAGATAGTCGCCAGAAAATTAAAGAATTACTCGAAAAAGCTGGATTTTCTAGTAAATTCTCGGGGCGCTAATGGCTATTAGAAACTAATAGCTTTATTATATTTTGTTTTCAAAAACAGTAATATGCAACTAAGCTACATAAGATATGGAACGGTAACTTTATCGAGCTTCTAGGTATTTTTATTAAGCATGCACTACCACTAACGAAATGGAACGTCTTAGAGGTTAAAAAATGCGACAGGGGGTTCAGTGTTCCAACATAATATCAAACAAGCTAATCAGCTAATGCGATCAGCGATTCCACTTATGGTGAAGCTAGATATCCCCCCTACTCCTTATAACTATGGGATATGGTATGAATACGCTTCAAATAAGAATCCAAGGCTTAATCAAGTAGTCGATCGCGCTCTGCGTCGATTTGGTAGCTTGCCTGCCTTCGTATCAAAAGAACTTTTCCATGAATTTTTATTGCCTGAAGAGCATAAACATACCCAACGTCAGGGCTCAGCATTAAAAAATCTAACGACGAGTTTAGGTGATGAAACGACAACAGTCTCAAGTGAACTTGCAAAGTTTAATCGTACACTTCGTGATACAAAAAAAGCGTTAAAAAATGCTAACGATGTAACTCAAATAGAACAAGTTGCTCTTTTGTTAGACCAAGGCACTTTCAAAGCAAATCAAGCAATCGAGACTTTTAGCCGTTCCCTTTTTGCCGCTCAAGAAGAACTTGCAACACTCCGAGCACAACTTTCTGACGCTAAGAAGAACACAGAGCTCGATGCAATGACGTTGCTTGCAAATGAAAAAGGTTTTGAACGATCATTATTTACATTAATTCCTCATGCCGAAGATGATTTAACCTTGCTTCTCATTGATATTGATGACCTTGGTGAGATCAATCAAGAATATGGCAAGAAGGCAGGTACATCTTTAATTCGGTATGTTGCCAAACTACTGTTGGGACAGTTACCTGAAAATGGTTTTATTGCGCGCCTGAATGGCGGCCGGTTTGCTATGTTACTCAGTGAGACTGAATTAGGTATTGCCTCTCAATTAGCGGAGTCTTTACGAAACGACGTCTCAAATCAGAAGATACGTTATAAAAATACGAAAGTTCTGTTACGCCAAATAACAGTGTCTGTAGGTGTAGCAACCTTGTTTGGGGATGAGAGCCCTACGGAATTGGTCGAACGAGCACAACACTATTTATTGTATGCAAAGCGATCTGGAAAAAATCGTATTGCGCACCATGAATAAAAAGCATTAGGTTTAAGGTATTGTCATGAAAAACAATTTAGATCAATTGAATTGCACTTCTTTTGAGGTTCGAGACTATGAGTGTGATTTGCAAGGAATTGTGAATAATGCGGTGTATCAAAATTATTTAGAGCATGCCAGGCATCAATTTATTAAGTCTCGTGGATTAGATTTTTCTGAAATCACACAGCAAGGTATACAGCTAGTATTAATAAAGGCAGAACTTGAATACAAACGCTCTTTACAGAGCGGAGATCATTTCTATGTTCAAACACGCATAGAAAGAACTTCAAAGTTGAAGCTAACATTCTACCAAAAAGTGTATCGAACTCGTGATGAGCAGCTGATGCTTAATGCAATAATGACAGTGACATCTACCACTAAAGAAGGTCGCCCTATCGTTTTTGAACAAGCCGCTCTTTTGCTTGATAATAAAGCTTAAACTTTGAATACATAAATCAAATTTCAGACATAAAAACCGTTTTGTTTGACGCGGTTTTTATGTCTGATTAGCGTTAAGGGGCATGCGGTCAACTCAATGCCTAGAAAACTGGCCCCATACCACCACGATATCCTCCGTTTGTTAAAGCTGTAGTGTGCATAGGGTATACACCCTACTAAACGACTGGAATTACTGCTTTGTCCCCGTTTTTTCTATGCCAGAACTTTCCATGCTAGCGTCTTCTGTATGCCGCTCATGCTTATCTGTATCTTGAGTACTCGGTGGCGCGAATAAGATTCTTAGTCGCGTCATTAATCCTAAGTTAGCGCTCGATACGTCAGCAAACATGTCGCGCCATTCGCTTAACGCCACCTTGATGGGGTTAAAGCTGTTCACAGGTTTAGTGATGCCGTATTCCACGGTTTCAACTTCTTGTGCATAGGTGCCAAACAGGCGATCCCAGATGATCAAAATGCCGGCGTAGTTCTTATCTATGTATTGTGGGTTACGACCATGGTGAACTCTGTGGTGAGATGGCGTATTGATTATCCACTCCAATGGCCCTAAAGATTTCACTGCCTGAGTGTGAACAAAGAACTGCAACCCTAGGTTTAGCAGCACTACAAATATCACCCAATTAGGATCAAACCCTATAATCACTAAAGGCATCCAAAATACCCACATACCAGCTAATGGATACATTAACGATTGCCTAAACGCTGTACTAAAATTCATGATTTCTGAGCTGTGATGCACTACGTGAGCCGCCCACATCCAACGAACTCTATGACTTGCGCGGTGGAACCAGTAATAGCAAAAGTCTTGCGCTACCATTAAGATTAAAAATGTATGCCAATTCATTTCAACATCAAACAAGCGCCAATCAAATATGGCTAAATACACGCTAGCAATCAACAGACCTGTGAGTAAATCAGCTCCTTGGTGCATACCCGCTAATACAAAATTACATGCGACTTCCGCTGGGCGATATTTGGCGTTTTTAGGTAATTTATTACCTCTGTCACCCCAGTACCATTCCAATAAAATACACACAAAAAATAGTGGTGCTAGCGCTAGCAATAGCAGTTCGGGGTGTTCGACTAAGGTCGAGAAGCTAAAATCCATTATCTTTATCCATAGTAGTTATTCTTATTATTTGGTTTTTTTACTTTATTCGATTTAATTTGCACTCAACAATTACCACTTAGCAAAATGATCCTCTGTAAGCCCAAGATGGTTACTTAAGTGATAGAGCCGCCCATTTCCATCAATGATATCGCCACTGAAATAGCCAATATTTTGTCTGAAATTACTCTTAAGAAAACCAAGGTTTATTTTCTCTTTACGGCAATTTAGCGCTCTAAAGGTTAAATCGACTCTGCCGTCCAAGGTGCTAATTTTCCAATAATCAGGGCTAATTTGCCGGTTAAGCTCAAAGTTAGCGGGGCCAAGAAAGTGACGTTCACCGTTGATCCACATGACATTTTCGCTGTTACCCGTTTCATTTACGCCAGCGGCTAAATTCAGCCCCAGCTTTCCCTGTGGTAATTTCGCATTAATACTAGCCCAGCGCCAACTGGTTTCTCTGCGCATAAAGCCGGCTGAAAAATCATAACTGGCCAGTGCAAGATTTAAGGGCTGGGGTTCATCTTTAATGGTGAGTTTCCCATGTACGGATAACGCATTGTGCTTTTGAGTGTAAGTCCAGCCGCTGTAGCCCGTTGGCGTGCACATGCTCATGGGCAAGCTTAATACAGGTGGGGTAAGACTAAGCTCGGCTTGAATATCAGCAGAATCGATGCTGAGCTGCCATTGGTCGTCATGCATGGTGAACTCAATACGATTTTTAGAAAACTTGATGTTAGTGGAGCCAAATTTAGGCGATGGTGCCATCTTGTAGCCTATGGAAAACGGCTTTAAAGATTTTATTTCCGTTAATTGATTTTTTTCAACGTCATAGAAATAGCAAAAACTGCTGCCCACATAGCGGATCCCCGCTATGGCTACGCCAATAATGTACCTTGGCGTTATGATGCTAACAAACTGAAATTG
Source organism: Marinomonas maritima (assembly GCF_024435075.2). Lineage (NCBI taxonomy): Bacteria > Pseudomonadati > Pseudomonadota > Gammaproteobacteria > Oceanospirillales > Oceanospirillaceae > Marinomonas > Marinomonas maritima. The sequence goes on from NZ_JAMZEG020000002.1 coordinate 827,016, forward strand.
CTTGTAGTCAAAATGTTTTTTAAGCCATGACGCCCGCTTGTCCATCTCATCAAAATAAACAAACTGCTTAACCCCTAGGGATTCTGGAATACCATCAAACTGACCATACAGAGCCTGCCCTTCGGCATTAATAATGTTGGCAGGGGCGAGCTGTGGTAACAGAGGTTGCATATAAGGCCCATGTAAAGATTTAAAAACGTAGCATTAACTTAAAGTATTAACCCTATATGTCAATTAAGACTTTATGAATATAGTGAATCCAAATTATTATGACAAAGATACGACGGTAACAAACCTTGGATTTATGCTTTATAGGCTTGAAAAGCAGGACCCCTTTGGGGCATCTGCAAAAACGGAGATTTCTATCTTAAAAGAAAAAGCGAATAAGGCCTGGAGTGTTAAATCAACAAGAGCAAGACTAAGCACTAAAAAGATAGAAATTTCTTTGAAGACTTACGAGTCTGCTTCAGGGTGTTTCTAAAAAATTGTCAAAAAGCAAGACTGTTGTTTTAAAGGAGCTACTTGAGAATGAACTCAAGCATATAGAGACTGAAAAGCAGACATAAAAAAACCAGTTAGAAGATAATCCAACTGGTTTTCTATTGATGTACAATTTCCAGAAACACCCTGTAATGCATGATTCTAGAGGGATAATGGCGGTGAGCAAGAGATTCGAACTCTTGATGCCTTACGACATACACGCTTTCCAGGCGTGCTCCTTCGGCCACTCGGACAGCTCACCAAAATATACGCTCTGCGTAATTTGTGTCGCGTATTTTAGAGATCAAGACTTTAGATTGCAACTGATTTTGTAAAATAAAGCTTAAGAATTAATCTCTTACCCATTCTAAGTGATTTCCTAAATCAATCTCAGGAATCGATGACGATTTTTCTTTTGGTGTACCAACATAAATCAGACCAACAATTTGGTCAGTTTCTTCTAAAGAAAGTAGTTCTTTGGTTTTTTGAGTAAAGCACGCCGGACCGCTACGCCAGATAGCACCATAACCAAGAGCACTTAAACCAAGTAGAACTTGTTGAGTGGCGGCCGATACAGCCATCACTTGTTCTATTTCCGTTAACATTAAAATGGGCTGCAGGTTGAGATAACAATTTTCTATGGTTTAATGGTAATGGAAATTGCATCTATTATCTCGGGGTCTAGGAGTTTTTTATGTCTAAGTGGTTAGTTTGGACTCTACTTGAGTTAAGCACTTTTCTTTTGTTGGCCAACTTCATTTTTTTATGGCTATCTCATTCCCTTCGTAAAAAAAATCAAGAGGTTAAGGCTGGCGCCCAGCAACAGGAAGGATCTGCTTCGGGTATCGGAATCGATAGTGAACCTAAAAGCTATAAAGGCTTGGCGCATTATTTAGATTTACAAATCAATTTCGCTGCCGCTTCTCTTATTCCGGGAAAAGTAAATCAACACGAAATAAATGGGTTAAAAATTTGGGGGACTGTACTTAAGGCAGAAAGAGCGATTTTACTTAACCAAACTAGCGAAAATCCAAAGCCAATTTTAAATAAGTTTTTATCAGACTTGCTCTATGCTTTATCTGCTCCAAAGCTACAAAACACTAGCGCTGATGAGCTGAATCAAAACTTAGAAGAAATGAAAGCAGAATTTTACCAAACAACGGAGCTGCTAATAACAAAGGAATCTTTATCTAAAAGCCAATTTTCACTTAATGAAGATTTACGTGAAAATATAGATCGAGCGAAAAAACGCATTAAGCAACTGGATATTAAAAAGCTTGAGCATAAGCGTTTAGAGACAGAAGTTTTTGAGCTAACGAAAAAAATCAAGCATTTAGAAAAAAATCAAGCAGAAAGTGATAGAAATTTTTCTGAATTCAATTTGCAGGCTCCCACTGTTCAAAGGCAAGATAAACAAGTTCGTAGCACCTCATTTAAGCAAATATCAGGCTTAAGTAATTTATCCGAACGCCAGAAAATGGTTATTGATCAGCTTAAAATTCAAATAGATAAAGCGAATAAAAATAACAACTCACAAGGTGCTGTTGAGGCTCAAAGAGTTGCTATTGCCAAAATGGAGCGTATGTCGGAAGAGTCTCAAAGCCTAATTTTACAGCTTGATAGTGAACTTGAGACATCCAGCTTGTCTATTTCGTCATTAAGACAGGATATCAGTGCGAAAGATGCAAAGCTGGCTGAAATGGAAAGACAACTGATTCAAAGCAATGAAACGGCTATAGGAAATCTTCAAACTCTCAGCGCAAATAAGAAAGAGACTCTGATCTCTCTTCGTGATGATTTGAACTCAGCACTTGAAAATATGTCGACGGATAGCCTTATAGAGCAAGACAAGGACACCAAAATGCTCGAGCGTTTATTACAGGAGTCTGAAACTTGCGTCACTTTATTGGCACAAGAACTAGAAACGGCAGAAGATACAAATCACCACCTAAGAGAAAAGGTCGAAGCTCTTATGCCTGATGGAAAGGATTCATCATCAAGTTTATCTAAGCCTCTTCTAGAGCAAAGAGAAAGAAACAAAGGTTTAGCACTGCAGACCACAGAGCTTAAGGAAAAACTAATGAATGTAGCATCAAGTAAAGATTACCAAGAACTGAGAGTAGTGTATAACAAGAAGAGCCTTGAATGTGATCGATTACAACTTGCATTCTCTGATTTGGAAATGAAATATTTAGGGACACTAAGCAATTAGTTATCCCTAAATTTAGTTTTAATTATTCTTTTTGAAATTAAGCATTCGCTGTAATGGAATAAGTGCTTTTAATCTAGTCTCTTCTGGGATATGAATCTCCCCTGAACCATCTCTAAGCGAATTACGCAGCATCTCTAGGCTATTTAGTGCCATCCAAGGGCAATGCGCACAACTTCTGCAACTTGCACCTGAGCCTGCTGTTGGGGCCTCAATGAAGCGTTTTTTTGGGGAGGCTTGCTTCATTTTATAAAAAATCCCCCTATCCGTTGCGACAATAAAGGTTTCATTTGGCATATTCTTCGTGGCATTCAGTAACTGCGACGTTGAACCTACAACATCTGCAATCTCAACCACTGACTCAGGCGATTCAGGATGAACAAGAATAGCAGCATTAGGATAGACCGTTTTTAAGTCTAGAATTCCTTTGGCTTTAAACTCCTCATGGACAATACAGGCACCATCCCAAAGAATCATATCCGCACCTGTTTCTCGCTGGATATAACCACCTAGGTGCTGATCCGGTGCCCAAATGATCTTCTCGCCCTGCTCAACAAGGTGTTCGACAACGTCTAGCGCAATACTGGATGTAACAACCCAATCAGCGCGAGCCTTAACGGCCGCAGAAGTGTTTGCATACACAACCACTTTTCTCTCAGGGTATTGATCACAAAAAGCAGAAAACTCATCAATCGGACAACCGATGTCTAATGAGCATGTAGCTTCTAAGGTTGGCATTAGAATAGTTTTTTCTGGGCTCAATATTTTTGCGGTTTCACCCATGAATTTAACACCTGCAACCACTAAAGTATCAGCGTCATGGTTTGCCCCAAAGCGAGCCATCTCCAAGGAATCGGCGATTACTCCGCCTGTTTCTTCGGCTAATTCTTGAATGGCATCTTCTGTATAATAGTGTGCTACTAAGACTGCATTTTTTTGTTTCAGCAAAAATTTGATTTCAGTACGAATTTCTTCATTGTCGATAGACTTTATTTCAAGGCTTTTTTCAGCTTCCGATAGATACTTTTGTACAGTATCTCGAAGTGCTGCTTTATTGAAAAGTTCGGACATATCATTACCCCTTAAGAAACTGGGAGCGGAATGAGTGTTTTTTGGTGGGTCGTACTGGATTCGAACCAGTGACCAATTGATTAAAAGTCAACTGCTCTACCAACTGAGCTAACGACCCAAAAATCACAAAAGGAATAAAATACGTTGGTGGGTCGTACTGGATTCGAACCAGTGACCAATTGATTAAAAGTCAACTGCTCTACCAACTGAGCTAACGACCCAACGGGTTGCGTATAATACAGAACCCGTTGAGGAATACAAGCTATTTAATTTTACTTAAATACCCAGCAGATAGCTTAGCGGCCTTGCTCTCGGGGAAACGTCTAATGACATCTTGTAAATAAGATTTAGCCTTGACCGTGTCGCCAAGTTGGTCGCTGACAGTTCCTAACTTATACAATGAGTCTTGCTCTTTACCATGCCCTGGGAAATTTTGGAGAACAATAGAAAATGCCTCTATTGCTTCTCTAGGTTTTCCCTGAACCAACTTAACTTCTCCTAGCCAATAATAGCCATTACCCGTTAATGAGTTGTTTGGGAAATTATTAACAAACTTAGCAAATGCTATTTCAGCCTCGTCAAATTTCCTCTGACGAATTAAATTATAAGCATCATTATAAGATTGCTGAGATTGCTCTGTTGGTGGCTGTAAATTGACGGGAGCCAAAGGCGAGGCTATTAATGCATTCACTTTTTTGGCTGGTGTCTGAATTATGGGTTGCTCTGTCTTTGCTGTTGGGGCAGATATGTATTTTGGCTCACTTACAGAGGCCGACATAAGCAAAGATATGCGTTTATCGAGATCAATGTAACGGTCTCTTTGGCTCTGCTTCATTAACCTTAATTCATGCCCTTGCTCTTCTAATTGACCTCGAAGGCTTTGAACCTCTTGTTGAAGTGTATCCAATTGGAAAAGTAAGTCCGCAGCAGCATTTGGTGAAAGACCGCTGCTTACTTTCTGAATATCGGCTAATGCAAGTGGCGCTGTAAAACACAGCGCCACTGCAAAAGAGCGAATTTTCACGTCTTTATAGATCATTATTCGTAACGAACTTCTACTCGACGGTTTAACTGCCAAGCGTTGCTATCATGACCAAAGGCAACAGGAACTTCTTCACCAAAGCTTACTGTTTCAATTTGAGACGCTGCTACGCCTTGGATAGTCAAATAACGGCTGATTGCCTTAGCTCGACGCTCACCAAGAGCCATGTTGTATTCACGAGTACCGCGCTCATCAGCATGACCTTCTAATACGATACGCGCATCAGGATTCGATACAAGATGCTCAGCATGTTTCGCTAGAGCTTCACGAGACTCTGGACGTACAATTGATTTATCAAAATCAAAGTAAAATACAGTTTGCACGCCTGCTAAAGAGTCCATGCTAGCTTTTTCAGTTGCTGCTGCGTCATCAACAATAACGCTTGTTAAAGCACCCTCTTCACCAGCACCAAATGCTTGATCAGAATCTTCAGTTGCTTGTTCTGTTGAATTAGCATCTTCAGCAACAGTTGAAGAATCAGTATCCGTTGCTGTTGTGCTACAACCTACAATCCAAGCTGCAGATAATCCAATTACAGCAATCTTACCTAGTTTATTTACACTCATTATTCACTCCTCAATGTCTTTATTTGAAATACGGGGACCAAGATGGTTCACGCACATCACCCTCTGCCGATGGTAACCTATATTTTACAAGCCCATCAACGGATACTACCGATAAGATACCCTTTCCTTGATAGGTTGTGGCATACATCACCATGCTACCATTTGGCGCAATGCTTGGCGATTCGTCTAAGTAAGTCTCTGTGAGAACTTGAACTCGGCCTGTTTTCATATCCTGTAGCGCAATATGATAGTTGCCATCGTTCTTTTGAACCGTCACAAGGTATCGGCCATCAGGCGTCATTCTTGCTCTGGTATTTAGATCACCTTCAAAAGTAACCCTCTCAACACGCTTACTACTTACATCCAACCGATATATTTGCGGATTTCCGCCACGATCAGATGTGAATACAATTCCCTTACCATCTGGTTCCCAGCTTGGTTCGGTGTCTATAGCATAATGATTTGTCATGCGCTCAAGTTTTTGAGTCGCAATGTTTAAAGTATAAATTTCTGGGTTATTATCTTTAGACAATACCAATGCTAATTTTTTACCATCTGGCGACCATGCTGGCGCACCATTTAACCCTCTGAATTGCGCAATCTGCTGACGCTTGCCTGTCGCTAGCTCTTGAATGAAGATGTTCGGGCGACGGTTTCTAAACATGACATAAGCTATATTTCGTCCGTCCCCACTCCACGATGGAGATAATATAGGCTCTTTAGATTCTACTACGACCTGAGGCCTATGCCCGTCAGCATCGGCAACTTGCAGTTTAAACAAAGGGGCTTTTTTATCGCCTTCAGCAGTAACATATAATATTCTTGTGCTGAATGCCCCTCTTGTTCCTGTTAGTAGTTCGTAAACTTTGTCACTAATGTAATGCGCAGCGTCCCTAAAGTTTCTTGAGCTAACGTCAATAGAGCTGTGTTTTTGAACAGGTTTTTGGCTTAAAACATTTAACAGCTCAAAGCCAATGCGATACTGATTGTTGGGCAGCTTTTGAACACTGCCGATGACAACATAATCACTTTTTAAAAGGCGCCAATCTCTATAGAAAACATCCGCTTCTTTTGATGGCATGCTTAACATATTAGACCGCGGTACTGGCTGAAACAAGCCACTTCTTGCCAAGTCATTTTCTACAATTTGTGCTATATCTTCAGGTAACGCTTCAAAGCCGTCATACCCAAAAGGTACCACGGCAATAGGAAGCAACTGGTCAGCGCCACTCGTTATTTCAATGACTAATTGAGCTTTAGCTGAACTTAAAAATATCAAGCAAGTGAAAATAACACTCAACCATTTTTTAAACATCATTAATTTCTCAAATCCTGCGGGTTAAAAATTAAATCTATCTGACGAAAGTTTCTTTCAAAAATATAAGAGTCAACTGTTGCTAACTCTTCAATACGTCTTACCTTATAAACTGCATCAACGGCCCTTTGATCAAACAAAGCATCACCACTACTTTTAGTAACCTGAGCATTCATAACTTCACCGTTCGGTAAGAAATAAATACGTAACTGAGCTATCATATTATTACGTGCATTTGGTGGACGAATCCACGCAGATGTCACTCTATTATTAATCAAACTACTAATAGATTGCACCATTTGAGCTTCTTCTGCAGCACGTTTCTTTGCTTCTTCTGCAGCAGCTTGCGCAGCTTCTTTTTCCGCTTTTTTCTGTTCCGCTAATCTTGCTGCTTCTTCCTGACGCTTACGCTCTTCTACAGCCATACGCTCTGCTTCAGCTTTACGGATCAGTTCTTTACTCAGTTGCTCTTTAACCTCGGCCTCTTTTGCTAAGCGCTTTTTGTCTGCCACTTGCTCCAATCGCTTTTTCTCAGTTTCTTGTGCTATACGCTTTTGCTCCGCGTCACGTTTTTTTTCGTTGGATTTCTGCAATGCTTCGGCTGCTTTTTCTTTTATCTGCTTCGCTTGAGCGACTTTTTTTTGTTTGTCTTCTAGGGCTTTACGTTCTGCTTCTTTCTTTTGATTTTGTTCAGCTTCTCTTCTCTTTTTTTCAGATAAAGCTGCCTGCTGTTGTTTGGCGGCCTTTTCTTCAGATTCTCGCTTACCAATTATTGTCTGAGAGATATCAATAACCGTTGCATTGACAATATGCGGCCTTTTAGGTTGCTGAGGGGCATTATCACTAAAATCAATAACAACCACGCCAGCGACAATGATACTAAGGTGCAAACCCACTGCTAGCAAGATTGGAATGCTGTAATTTTCACTGCGCAACCACTTCATTAATTTCTATCCGGCTCTGTCACTAGTCCTACGTTCGGAACTCCTGCGCCTTGTAGAGCAACCATTAATCCAATGACATCGCCATAAGGGACATTTCTATCACCTCTGACTAATACAGACGTCTTCGGATTTTGGCTCAATACCTTTCTGACTCTATCTTGTAGTTTTGCTAATGCTATTGATTCCTGCTTGCCGCCGACATCCAAATAGAACTTACCTTTTGAATCTACCGAGGCAATCATTACGTCGTTTTCACTGTCTTGTATTGGAGACGCGCTGGCATTAGGGAGCTCCACATCAACACCTTGAGTAAGCATAGGGGCAGTTATCATAAAAATAACCAGCAACACCAGCATTACGTCAATGTAAGGGACAACATTTATTTCAGCCATTGGGCGACGTTTATTTCTTCTTCTAGGGCGAGCCACTATACAGCGCCTCCCTCTCTAACATGTACCTTGCGGTGTAAGATACTAGTGAATTCATCAGCGAAGTTTTCATAGCTTGAACCCAGAGATTCAGCGGTCGAAGAAAAACGGTTGTAAGCTATAACCGCAGGAATGGCGGCTGCTAGCCCTATCGCTGTCGCTATAAGTGCTTCGGCAATACCAGGTGCAACGGCAGCTAGTGTTGCTTGTTGCACTTCGGCTAGCCCAATAAATGAATGCATGATTCCCCAAACGGTACCAAACAAACCTATATAAGGGCTCGTTGAACCAACAGTTGCTAAGAACGGGAGATGTTGGTCCAGTTTTTCCTCTTCTCGATACAGCGCTACTCGCATTGCTCTTTGTACGCCATCCATAATGGCGTCAGGATCAACATTTTGGCTCTGTCTTAATCGAGTAAATTCTTTGATTCCTGATGTGAAAATATTCTCCATACCTTCCACTTTTCGACCTTCTTGCGTGAGCTTACGATACAGCTGACTAAGATCGATACCAGACCAAAAGCTTTCCTCAAATGCAGCACGAACTTTTTTCGCTTCTTTTAAAACTCGAATTCTCTGAAATATTGCAATCCATGAAAAAATGGAAGCAGCTAGTAATATCAACATAACAAGTTGAACAACAAAACTAGCACTGGCGATAAGACCCCAAATTGACATTAGTAACCTCTATTTAAAATCTGAAGGTAGTTGATAATTAAAATGTTCATATGCACGCTTTGTAACCTGACGACCTCTTGGTGTCCTGATTATAAAACCCTGCTGAATCAAAAATGGCTCAATGACATCTTCGATCGTATCTTTGTCTTCACCTAGCGCAGCAGAAACGCTATCCAGTCCAACCGGTCTTCCGTCGAACTTTTCTATCATAGTCAATAACATACGTCTATCTAAATGATCAAAACCTTGACTATCTACACTTAACATATCCAATGCACTTCGAGCAACAGCTTGCCCTACAAGCACCTCACCTCTTACTTGTGCCACGTCTCTCACTCTTCGGAGCAACCTATTTGCTATTCTGGGTGTTCCTCGTGACCTTCTTGCCACTTCAAAACAACCTGGCTGATCGAGTTCCATGCCCATTTTTCCCGCAGAGCGAGCCACAATAGTGGTTAAAGATGCAACGTCATAGAATTCTAATCGTTGAACAATGCCAAAGCGGTCACGTAGAGGCGAGGTTAATAATCCCGCTCGCGTTGTTGCTCCGACAAGTGTAAATGGCGGGAGTTCAATTTTTATCGATCTCGCTGCCGGGCCTTCACCAATCATAATGTCGAGTTGGTAATCCTCCATTGCGGGATAAAGCACCTCTTCAATGGCTGGGCTTAATCTGTGTATCTCATCGATAAAAAGGATATCGCCTTCATTTAGATTTGTTAGTAAAGCAGCAAGGTCGCCAGCCCTTTCTAATACAGGGCCTGAAGTTGTTCTCACATCCGCACCCATTTCGTTACCTATGATATGAGCAAGTGTTGTCTTGCCCAATCCTGGAGGGCCAAAGATTAAAGTATGATCCAATGGCTCATTTCGCTGTCTAGCCGCCTCAATAAAAATTTCCATCTGCTCTCTAACAACGGGTTGGCCTATGTACTCAGACAGTGCTTGTGGCCGTATTGCTCGATCCACTTGTCGATCATTACCTTTAAGTTCAGCAGAAATAATACGATCTTGTTCAATCATGCTTTATTTCCTTAGCATCCCTTTCAAAGCGGCCTTAATAACGTCTTCACTATTGGCTGAATCCATTGGCACACCAGCAATCGCCTTGGCGGCTTCTTGCGGTTTGTAACCAAGAGATATGAGAGCGGCTTCAGCCTCTTGCCTAGGGTCTGCTTGTACTTGACGTAATACGGTAGGCGTAGAGAACAAATCATTTTTTGCAGCTTGTCCAAGCTTGTCTCGCAATTCAATAATAAGGCGCTCAGCAGTCTTCTTGCCAACCCCTGGAATCCGCGTAAGCGCGTCTACGTCTGATTCTTGGACATTTGTAATAAGTTCTTCAGAAGACATACTAGATAAAACAGCCAATGCCATTTTAGGCCCAATACCGTTTACCTTTATTAAAACACGAAATAAAGCGCGTTCATTTTTATTAATGAAACCATAAAGAGTATGGGAATCTTCTTTTACTAAAAAATGGGTAAAGAGTGTTACTTGACCGCCAACTTGAGGCAAATCATAAATAGTCGTCATCGATGCGCTAATTTCATACCCTATACCAGCCACATCAACCAATAGTTCAGGTGGTGTTTTTTCTACCAAGGTGCCGACAATTCGTCCGATCACAACGCTTTCCTTACATCTTGTTCTGTCCAGCGCTTAGATGAGCGCCCTGCTCGCTTACCGACACCATATTCTAGCCCGCCGGATGTTCGAGTATTAGCATGACACAAAGCAATCGCTAAAGCATCTGCTGCATCCGCTTGAGGTTTAGAGGATAAACTTAATAACAACTGTACCATTGTCTGAACTTGTGTTTTATCTGCGTTGCCATTCCCAACAACAGATTGCTTGACTCGTCTGGCCGCGTATTCATAGACAAAAAGCTCTTGAAGAGAAGCTGCCACAATAGCCGCGCCTCTTGCTTGACCAAGCTTTAAAGCAGAATTCGCATTTTTGGCTAAAAAAACTTCCTCGATAGCAAACTCATTTGGTTCATATTCATCGAGCAAAGCAGAAACGTTATTGAAGATATGTTTAAGTCTAACGGACAGCGCCTCATCTGGTAGTCGAATGCAGCCACTGTTGACATAAATGGACTTGCCATTTAATACATCAATAATCCCAAAACCCGTAATTCGAGAGCCTGGATCAATCGCTAAAATTCTAGTCTTAACCATGCTTCTTCTGTGCCCTTTATGATTACTGTATATTTCAACAGTCCTTTAACAAGTATGCAATGGCAATCTATAAAAAAGGCCGCGAATAAGCGGCCTTTTACGATTTACTTTCAATTTTGTAACATAACTTACTGTTTTAAAATAAGTTTAAACGCTAGCTTTATGATTCAACCACTGGTTTTCTAACACGAATGCTTAATTCTTTAAGTTGTTTTTCGCTCACCTCACCTGGTGCTTGAGTTAACAAGCACGTTGCGCTTTGCGTTTTTGGAAAAGCAATTACGTCACGGATAGAGCTAGAACCTGTCATCAACATAACCAGACGATCAAGGCCGAATGCTAAACCGCCATGTGGTGGCGCACCAAACTTCAATGCATCCAACAAGAAACCAAACTTCTCTTGTTGTTCTTCTTTGCTGATATTCAATAATTCAAACACTGTTTCTTGCATTGAAGACTGGTGAATACGGATCGAACCGCCACCTAATTCAGTCCCATTCAACACCATGTCATATGCCTGAGAAAGAGCAGTCAAAGGATTGGCCTTCAAATCTTCTGGTGAGCATGAAGGTGCGGTGAACGGATGGTGAATGGCTGTAATGCCACCGTCAGACGTCTCTTCAAACATGGGGAAATCAACCACCCAAAGAGGTGCCCATTTGCATGTGTAAAGATTCATATCTTCACCAAGTTTGCAACGTAGTGCACCAAGAGCTTCATTAACCACTTTTTCAGAATCGGAGCCGAAGAAAATCAAATCGCCGTCTTGAGCATCAAGGCGAGTAAGCAATTCTTCACGAACTGCAACCGGCAGAAATTTCACAATCGGAGATTGCAAACCCTCTTCTAGGTTGGACTTGTCGTTTACTTTGATATAAGCCAGGCCTTTCGCACCGTAGATGCCGACAAACTTAGTGTATTCATCAATTTGTTTACGAGTTAATGCATTACCACCAGGTACTTTAAGCGCTGCTACACGACCCTTAGGGTCTGTTGCTGGGCCAGAAAAAACTTTAAAGTCTACATCGGCCATCAAGTCGGACACAGTCACAATTGTCAATGGAATACGCAAATCAGGCTTGTCGCTACCGTAGGTCTCCATTGCTTCAGAATAAGGCATGCGAGGGAAAGCACCCAAATCAACATCCATCAATTCCTTAAACAAACCAACAATCATGTCTTCTGTCATGCCCATGATTTGCTCTTCAGACATGAAAGACGTTTCGATATCTACTTGCGTGAATTCAGGTTGACGATCTGCACGCAAATCTTCATCACGGAAACATTTAGCAATTTGATAGTAACGGTCAAACCCGGAAACCATCAACAACTGTTTGAACAACTGAGGTGATTGAGGTAAGGCAAAAAAGCTGCCTTGTTGAGTACGGCTCGGTACCAAATAATCACGAGCGCCTTCTGGTGTTGCACGCGTCAAAATAGGCGTTTCGATATCTAAAAAGCCATTGTCATCTAGGTAGCGACGTAATACAGACGTTACCTTTGAACGGAAGCGCATTTTAGCTTGCACTTCTGGACGGCGTAAATCGATAAAACGATGCTTTAAACGAACATCTTCTCCAACTGACTGGTGTTCATCAAGTTGAAAAGGCGGTGTTTGTGCGGCATTCAAAATTTCAAGGTCAGTACCAAGTACTTCAATCTCACCAGTGCGCATGTTTGCATTGGTTGTGCCTTCAGGGCGAGCGCGAACAAGGCCTTTCATTTTAACGACAAATTCGTTACGAACACTGTCTGCAATGGCAAAGCTTTCAGCACGATCTGGATCAAATACAACCTGAGTGATACCTTCACGATCTCGAATGTCTAGGAAAATTACGCCACCGTGGTCACGACGACGATGAACCCAACCGCATAAGGTAATTTCTTGTGAAATGTTTGAAGCGTTTAACTCGCCGCAATAATGGCTGCGCATAATTTCTTTCCTATTACTGTCTCGGTAAGAGAGCTGTGTGTTCTTGGAGTATTTTCTGCCGGTCAGTATATAAAATATTACTGGAAGTTGAGCACCAGACAGAAGAACCGAATATTTTAAGGCAAAGCATTATATGCGAACAAAGACGGACTCTCTAGGGTCTAAGTCAAATTTGTCCGCTACAAGCTAGGGTTTATTGTATAGAGGTTATTTCATAAACCACTTGATGACCGTTTTTAGTTAGACACACTTCGTCGTCCAGCATCTTCCCTATCAACGCCTTTCCCACTGGACTGGAGGCGGTCACTGAAAAAATGGATTTTTCACTCACCTCAACGCTAAGCCCTCCAGCACAAGGCGAAATAAAAAAGTATTTCTTTTCAGAAAGTGTCGAGTTCAATGGCTCCAGCTCAACAAGCGTCCACAAAGTGACAGGACTATCAATGCAGTGTAAGTGATGAGTTTTCTTACTAAATAAAAGCCAATCTTGCTCGCATTCAATGACGCGTTGAGATTGCCCGTGAGCCAAATAAGAGGCTTCCAAGCCAAATGTATCATATTTATTCTCAGCAACACTTTCATCCCCAGTCGCCGCTTGATGAGCTTGTTTTGCAGCAAGCTCTGCTGTCTTAAATCGATTTAAAAGCGCTTCGGTTATTGCATCATGAATTTCTTTTTTATTCATACTGTGCCGATCTGATTGGATTAAAACGGCAGCCATTTTAACTACCTGCGCGCTAATATAAAGAGAAGTGAGTCAAAATAAGCAAAAAAATAGGTTTTGAAGTTACATTTTTTTTGCAGTTGACAATATCAACAGAGATTATTAAAGTGATACTCATTCTCAATTGAGGGGTACTTATGAGTGACAACATTAGCGAAGTACTCCATAAGCTTATTTTGACATACAGAAGCTCAATCAAACAGGCTGCAAGTCAGTCTGGAATTGATTTGCCAATTACGCATATTCGGTCACTGAAGTGTATTAAGAAAATACCTGATTGTAGAGCGACAGACATATCGCATCGTTTACGTTTGGACAAATCTCAAGTTGCTAGAATTATCAAAGAATTGCTTAGTGAAGGCTGTATAGAAAAAAAACCACACCCACGTAATCACCGTAGCCAGACGCTTCTACTTACACGACCGGGCGAGGAAATAATGAATGCCATTCATAAAATCGACCAAAAGATGAAAAGCAAAATGTTATTAGGCCTTACTGATGAGCAAGTGCAAGGCTTTACCGTTATTGCCGACATTATGATCAATAATCTAAGTGATTAATTTTTTTAAAAAGAATTAAGGACAAACAATGAGCAGACCACAACCTAAAGAATTTATTGTTATCAGAAAAGAGCTTGTAACACCGCATATGCTTCGCCTAACGCTGGGTGGAGAAAATGTAAAGGCATTGCCAGAAGATCAAGAAAGTAGTTATGTAAAATTGATTTTTCCTAATGGCGATGAAAGACCATTAATGCGAACGTACACAATTCGCCACCACCGAGCCGATGAAATCGACATTGACTTCATGCTTCATGAAGATGGCGGCCCTGCTTCAACATGGGCGAAAGCCACACAGGCTGGTGACACCATTGTAATTGGTGGCCCAGGCCCTAAAAAACTAATTAATCTATCAGCCGATTGGCAACTTTTAGTTGGCGACATGACCGCATTGCCTGCCATCAGCGTTAATTTAGGTGAGCTACCAGATACCGCTAAAGGCTACGCCGTGATAGAAGTGGTTTCTGAAGAAGATATACAAGAATTAAAGCACCCTGAAAATATAGAAATAAAATGGGTCATAAACCCTCGTCCAGGAGTAGATTCGAATACTCTGCTAAGCGCAGTAAAGTCTCTTAACTGGCTTAATGGGAGCACTTCTGTTTGGACTGCCTGTGAGTTTAATAGCATGAAAGCGTTACGTGATTTCTTTAAAAAAGAAAAAAACATCAGCAAAGAAAATCTCTATATTTCCAGTTACTGGAAGCTTGGCATTAACGAAGATGAGCATAAAATTGAAAAGCGTAACGATGCTGAAGAATAAGCAGTAAACCGATAGAATTTAAAGCAAAAAAAACCAGCCTCACGAGCTGGTTTTTTTATGCTATAGAACATTGAACCTATATTATAAGCGAACGCTTTCGATAATCAGATCAACCACATCATCAAGCACTGTTTCAACAATTTCAGAGTCAGCAATAGACGCATCGGACACTAAAATTGTAACGCCTGTTTGACGAAGTAATTTGGCTTCTTGATCTGTTGCATCCGCTTTCACCAACACCACAATACCTTGACGCAATAACATTCTTTCTAGTGCATCGGCTTTCACCAAAACATCAGAAGATAATGCGATGACGGCTGGCTTTTGGCCAAGACGCGCAGCACGGTCTTCTGCACTGACTATTGAGTCACTGTCTAGCTCAGCAACTGCTTCTTCTACCATGCCCGCACCAACGGTGACATTGGTCAATCGATCGATAATGACTAGTGCACCAGTTAAACGACTGTTTTGATATTCATCAAACGCAACAGGTGCATCAAATTGAATAACACAATCACCAATACCGTTTAATTCAAGGGAATCGATATCACTCTGTTCAAGGGTATTTACACCAATGCGATAATTGAAATAATGTACTTTACCTGGAACTGTTTGAGTACCAAGCTTGAAATCATACAACTTGCCCGGAACCAATGGTTGGTCTGCCATCCAAACAACGGAAGCTCGAAGTGTTGAGGCAATCAGCGGCTCTTGATCAGGGTGTGAAAGCATATCACCACGGCTGATATCGATTTCATCTTCTAGTGTAATAGTAACCGCTTGACCGGCTTTAGCAGATTCAAGATTGCCATCATAAGTCACTATTTTAGCAACTTTTGATTTCTTACCAGAAGGCAAGGCGATGATTTCATCACCTGGCTTAACAATACCAGCAGCAATCGTTCCAGAGAAACCACGGAAATCTAGGTTCGGACGGTTAACGTACTGAATAGGAAGCCGGAATGAATCTCTTTTTACATCACGATTAATCTGAACAGTTTCCAGGATCGCCATCAAAGGTAAGCCTGTGTACCAAGGCATACTTTCAGAAACGTTAACGACGTTATCCCCGTGTAAAGCAGACAAAGGAACAAACTGGATGTCTTGTGGTTTACGATCACCAAGCTGATCTGCAAAAGCAAGATAATCGGTTTGAATCTCACTGTATTTTTGCTCAGAAAAATCAACCAAATCCATTTTATTTATTGCCACCACCACATGCTTGATGCCAAGTAACGCCGCTATATAAGAATGACGACGCGTTTGTGTCTGCACGCCGTAGCGGGCATCAATCAAAATAATCGCAAGGTCACAGGTAGAGGCGCCGGTTGCCATGTTACGTGTGTATTGTTCATGTCCTGGGGTATCGGCAATGATGAACTTACGTTTTTCAGTGGAGAAATAACGGTAAGCCACATCAATAGTAATGCCCTGCTCTCGCTCAGCTTGAAGGCCATCTACAAGCAGAGCCAAATCAATTTCTTCGCCTTGTGTGCCAGATTTTTTACTGTCACGCTTGACTGCATCTAAATGATCTTCATAGATCAACTTTGAGTCATGTAACAAACGACCAATTAGTGTGCTTTTACCATCGTCTACGTTGCCACAAGTAAGGAGACGTAGTAGATCTTTTTCTTCATGTTGCTTCAGATAGCCGAGGATGTCTTGGCTGATCAATTCTGATTGATGAGACATTATTTACTCCAAACTTAGAAATAGCCCTGTTTCTTTTTCTCTTCCATTGATCCTGAAGAATCATGGTCAATCATTCGCCCTTGGCGCTCCGAGCTTGTTGTGAGCAGCATTTCTTGAATAATTTCAGGCAAAGACGCAGCGTCAGACTCGACTGCTCCCGTTAGCGGGTAACAACCAAGAGTACGGAAGCGAACCGACTTCATTTCAGGGACTTCGCCGTTTAGTGGCATGCGCTCATCATCAACCATGATTAACGTGCCATCACGCTCAACAACAGGACGCTTTGCAGAGAAGTAAAGAGGAACGATTGGGATGCTTTCTAAGTAAATATATTGCCAAATATCTAATTCAGTCCAGTTTGATAATGGGAAAACACGAATGCTTTCTCCCTTATTCACTTTACCATTATAGATATTCCATAGCTCAGGACGCTGATTTTTAGGATCCCAGCGGTGTTGCTTATCACGGAAAGAGTATACACGCTCTTTGGCACGAGATTTTTCTTCGTCACGACGAGCACCACCAAATGCAGCATCAAAACCATACTTATCTAATGCCTGCTTTAAACCCTGGGTTTTCATTACATCAGTATGTTTTGAACTGCCATGAGTAAATGGACCAATGCCTTGATCAATCCCTTCTTGGTTTTGATGGACAATAAGCTCTAAACCCAGCTTGGCAACTAACTCGTCACGAAAGCTAATCATCTCTTTAAACTTCCAGCCAGTATCCACATGCATAAGCGGAAAAGGCGGTTTTCCAGGAAAAAAGGCTTTCATAGCAAGATGCAGCATAACCGCTGAGTCTTTACCAATTGAATAAAGCATTACTGGATTGTCAAATTCGGCAGCGACTTCACGAATGATGTGAATACTTTCCGCTTCTAACTGTTTTAAGTGAGTTAATCTTGCCTCTGTCATAATTTCCCATCTCTGTTGTAAGGCTTCAGCATTTTCATAAACTATAGCATGCCTTTAAGTTATAAAAACCACACTCTTTAGACTTTAGTTGCATATGTATATTTAAAAAAGCGACATAACGAGTGTCTGTATAGAAAAGCAAAAGACAGGATAAGCGCTATTCTTTATTAGATATAAAAAAGACCGAATCAATCGGCCTTTTTTTAGTTACAACATCGTTATTGCGAGTTAAATTGTTGCTCTAACATTAGTTGATTTATTTGCTTACGTAGGCGAATTATTTCACCGTTTACTTGCATTCTAAATTCATCACTAGAATTAATAGCGTCTTGATGTTTTGCTAATGTTTGTTGGATAGTAGATACATCAGAAGAATTTGTGTCTACCGTTTGCTTTTCAAGTGCCTTTATCTTTTCCTGAAGTGCCGATAAGTCCTGTGAAATCTGCTCTAGGCTCAAGGTCTGTGCTTCATTTTGGCCTTTTTGAACGGCTAACAACTTCTCAGACGATTGCAGTTGCTTTGTATGGCTTTCTTGCTTAGTACTAATCGCCTTTACCGTTTCATCGATCAATGCAACCGCAGGAACAAGCTTATTATAGCCCGCTTCAATCTCATTAAAGGTTTCAGCTTGAATGGCTATGCGTTTAGATTGAGTGGACATGGTATTGCGCATTGAAGAAAGCTTTTTTTCCAACTCATCTATAGAGGTATTGTTGCTAGCAATGGATTTTTTGTTTGTATCGTAGGCAACGCCCCAAAGTTTGCGGATCTCGCTTTCGTGATTTTTAAGCGTTTCTTCTAAAGTCACACCTTGTTCATTGGCAGACACATCAGCAGCAAGCAATTGATGGTCTAAATTTTGAATCTCACTTTTTGCTCCGTAAAGTTCGTTACGAAGCTGCATGTTTTGTTGCCATAGCCAATAGCCAGCTCCAGCGGATGCCGACAGTATTAATAAAAGCAAAACATAGATACCAGCTAAGTTTGTTCTTTTATGGACAACGCTCGGTGCATGAGCAGGTCTTGCTGGTGAAGGGTTTGGTCGACCTTTTGGTATTGCTGCATTAGGCCTTCTATCGCTGACTTCATCTTGATCCAGAGTCAGGCTTGGGATCTCAACATCATCGTCTCTTCGCATGGAAATCTTATATAGTCGCTATTAACAAAAGTTATGGAAAATCGTTCTAGAACAATCCTAAAGAATATTATCTTACGTTGTTCAGTGCTACTATATAACCACCATTAACTGCTTGATAACAAGCATTTTTCGTTAATTAAAAGCAAGGAGAATTGAAATGTCTTTTGAATTACCCGCTCTTCCTTATGCTAAAGACGCACTAGAGCCTCACATGTCTGTTGAAACGCTTGAATATCATCATGGCAAGCACCACAACACGTACATTGTTAAATTAAATGGCTTGGTTCCTGGATCTGAATACGAAAATAAAACGCTTGAAGAGATCATTACATCTGCTCCTGCTGGCCCTGTTTTCAATAACGCAGCTCAAATCTGGAACCATACGTTCTTTTGGAATAGCTTAAGCCCTAATGGCGGCGGCGAACCAACTGGCGCGCTAGCAGACGCCATTAATGCAAAATGGGGCTCTTTCGCAGAATTCCAAACCGCATTTAATGATAAAGCGGTTAACAACTTCGGCTCTAGCTGGACTTGGTTAGTTAAGAACCCAGACGGTTCAGTAGAGATCGTAAACACAAGTAATGCTGGGACGCCAATGACAAATGGCCAAACTGCCGTTATTACAGTGGATCTTTGGGAACACGCTTACTACATTGATTACCGCAATGTTCGTCCTGATTACCTTAAAGGTTTCTGGGCGCTAGCTAACTGGGAGTTCGCGGCAGCAAACTTCGCAGGCTAAGTCTATTTTCTATAAAATTAGACAATAGAGTCAGACCAGTCATAAAAAACGCGGCTTTTGCCGCGTTTTTTATTTAAAAATAACTTTAATTCACTATTGAGTGTTTAGATCATTCTGCACAAAGAGTTTTGCTTGGATAAATTCGGAATGTGGCATAAGCAACAATTCACTGATTCTTCTTATACGATGATCTTCATGCGCATCAATACTACCGTCTGCCAATGCTACACGCCATAGACCCTTTAACAGCAATGTTTTCTGCTCTAAGGTGGCAACATCATTAATGACTTTAGTAAATTGATATAGATCATTCGCTTGGTCCACACCGAATCGTGCCTCGGCGTAAAGAGCGTCTATATCGTCGCCTAAATCGCTGATCTCTCGAAGGAATAACTTAACTTCTCCCTCTTCTTTTTCATCTACTTCATGGTCTGCCAGCATAACTTCCATAAGCAGAGCCGCAACCGCTTTTTGGTAGGATATTTCTTCACCCTGCTCTACTGGGATAGTGAATAGGCTTTTTAAAGCGTTAAGCATTTTTTCTCCAAAATATACTCACGAAGAGTTTCTATTAAAATATTAGGGAATTGACGATAATCTAAATACGGACACCATATATACGGATATGACACATAAGCAAGATGTTTTACACCTACTTCCTGCGCTGATTTTGATACAGGAAGCTGATCTCGAAACGTATTTCCAACCACAAACAGAACACCTTTGTAGTCATTCAGTTGATCTATTGAGAATGCTATTCCAACTTGATTGAATACATTCACATCACGACACTCTCGCCAAGCCGGATAATTTTGCACTATGAGTTTTGCGATTATCGTCAATATTTTACGCCAGCGATTTCCATTAAGTTCAATCAGCACCGCACTGTCTGGCTTGGCCAAAAAAAAATGGTCCACATCATCAGGTAAAATAGGCTTATTTGGCAGGAGAAAAACATATTGAGCGTCACATGCTGAGGCGCCTAGCCATAAATCATTCATTTAAATCTCCATTGCGCAGTAGAAAGAATACCTTGTGAACGATGGGTTATCAGCCTTTCATTCAGTAAAGACTGTGCAAGCAGGCGTAACATTAATGTTATTACACTTCATTAATCCCCTCTACACTGATGAATTGATAACGCTACAAGTTTGTTTTTGGAAATTACATTAGACAATGCTTATTAATATAAATTAGAATGATCTAATATTATTAAAAGGAACTTCACCATGGACACTATCTTTAATCCCCTCGTCGGCGGCCTATTAATAGGTGCAACGGCAACACTCTATCTTCTTTGCCTAGGAAAAGTTATTGGCATCAGTGGTATTTTGTCACAACTTCTCTTCAATAAAGAGCGATTCTTACCTTTTCTATTTATTGCCGGTCTCATTATTGGCGGCAGCGTCTATGGCATATTGACAGAGCAAACCGTCGCTTTTCCTGAAAGCAGAAGCCCACTACTGTTGATTATTTCTGGTTTGCTAGTTGGATATGGCACGAGGCTTGGCGGTGGATGTACCAGTGGTCATGGTGTCTGTGGTATTTCTCGATTATCTCCGCGCTCTATTACGGCAACTCTCATCTTCATGTTGACTGCCATCATTACTGTTTCTGTCTTATATTAGGAGAATGATTATGTATGCTATTGTCACGCTCGTTTCCGGCTTACTATTTGGATTAGGTTTAGCATTCTCCGAAATGACAAATCCCGCTGTTGTTATCGGCTTTCTAGATGTTTTTGGTGATTGGAATCCTTCTCTTCTTATTGTAATGGCAAGTGCTATTGTCGTTGGTATGATTGGCTACACTATAAAAAACAAACGCTTAAAACCGCTGCTGGGCGGATACTGGCAAGTTCCTAACTTGCGCCATATCGATTCAAAATTGGTTGTAGGTTCCGTGTTATTTGGGATAGGTTGGGGATTAAGTGGTTACTGTCCAGGTCCTGGCCTTACCGCGTTGATTAACAATCCAAGCGAAGGCTTTTATTTTGTGTCAGCCCTAATGTTAGGCAGTGGATTACATTTTATTCAGACACGAATAACAAATAAATAGTGTAAAAAAAGGATTTCAAAAAGAGACTTTTTGCAGTCTCTTTTTTTTTCATTAAACTTTAAAAAAACACTTGACGCAGCGCTCTCTTGGTTTTAAATTGCGCCCGCGTCATTGCTGAACATAATCCGCACCGCTTCAACTGCTGCGCTAGTCGCTTAAGGCCATTAAGGCCGGATAAGTAACAGCCACAAGTAGGACGGGAGAAGGTAAAGGCGTTTACTTATAATCGGTTTATGTTTGTACCTTTAAGGAGCTCTTAGCTTATGTCTATTGACGTTAATTCTTTCTACACACCAGAGCGTTTCGCTCGTTTCAAAGCCTTTGCAGAAGACAAAGAAACCCCTTTTGTTGTTATCGATACCGATATCATCGACGAAGCCTATACTGAGTTAACAAAAGGCTTTCCTGTTGCTGATATATTCTATGCAATTAAAGCCAACCCGGCACCAGAAATACTAACGCTCCTTCGTGATCGTGGTTCAAATTTTGATGTGGCGTCACGTTACGAATTGGATAAATTGCTTGCCATTGGCGACGTTTCTCCTGATCGTGTGAGTTATGGCAACACGATTAAAAAAGCAAAAGATGTTCGTTATTTCTATGAAAAAGGCGTCCGTATGTTCGCGACTGATTCTGAAGCAGATTTACGCAACATTGCGAAAGCAGCGCCAGGTTCACGAGTTTATGTACGCATTCTGACGGAAGGAACGGTTACGGCAGATTGGCCTCTTTCTCGTAAATTCGGCTGCCGTCCAGACATGGCGATGGATTTGCTTGTATTAGCAAAAGAGCTTGGTCTTATTCCTTATGGAATTTCGTTTCACGTGGGTTCGCAACAGCGTGATATCGGAGCATGGGATGCTGCAATCGCCAGTGTCAAAGTGATTTTTGAACGCCTTAAAGAAGAAGACGATATTACGCTTCAAATGATCAACATGGGCGGTGGCTTCCCTGCTAACTACATTACACGTACGAATGAACTTTCTACGTACGCTGAAGAAATCACACGCTTTTTAGAAGAGGACTTTGGTACAGATCTACCTCGTGTCATTCTTGAGCCAGGTCGCTCTTTGATTTCTAATGCCGGGGTTCTGGTCAGTGAAGTTGTGTTGATTTCACGTAAATCTCATACCGCTTTAAACCGTTGGGTTTACACGGATGTTGGTAAATTCTCTGGCCTAATTGAAACATTAGACGAGTCAATCAAATACCCGATCCATGTCGACAAAGGCGGCGAGTTAGAAGAGGTAATTATTGCTGGCCCAACGTGTGATAGTGCCGACATTATGTATGAAAACTATAAATATGGTTTGCCATTAAACTTGGCTATTGGTGATCGTATGTACTGGTTATCTACTGGCGCTTACACGACAACATACAGCGCGGTAGAGTTTAACGGCTTCCCGCCTTTGGCCTCCTATTACTTGTAGTTTCTTCGCGTTTTAAATAAAAATCAGAAAGCCTCGGATATAATATTCTGAGGCTTTTTTATTGGAATGTATGTCTTACTGAGCAATAATGAAACCTCATATTAAAGAGGATTTTTTCATGTCGTACTCCCTTAGTGAGCTTGTGATCTACCCTATAAAATCTATTAAAGGTATATCATTAGAAGTTAGCCAAGTTGACAAAGTAGGTCTTTGGGGTGATCGACGGTATATGTTAGTAAAGTCTGACGGCGAATGCCTAACGGCTCGAACACACCCTACATTAATATTGGTTGTGGCTGAGGCCGCTGAAAGTGGTGTATGGCAACTTTCTCACTCAGGCATGTCAAGTAACCTTATTTTGGATCCTGCTACGTTCTCAGACAAATATGAAGAGGTTGTTGTTTGGGAGAATACAGTAAACGGACAGCGTGTTTTGGAAGAGGCGGATGCCTGGTTTAGTAAAATATTGGGAGAAACCGTTAAATTAATCTATTTTGGTGATAAATCAGAACGCTATACCAACCGTAGACCAGAGATGCCTGTTGCCTTTGCCGATGGCTACCCATTCTTGCTGACCACACAAGCCTCTTTACTCGAGTTAAATCGAACCTGCCCTGAACACATTGAAATGGCGCAGTTTCGCCCTAATCTTGTTGTTAAAGGAAATAAGCCATTCGAAGAAGACAGTTGGAAGCGAATCAAAATTGGTGAGGTAGAATTCGAGAACGTGAAGCCTTGCATTCGCTGCATTTTTACGACATTAAACCCAACGACAGCTGAGCGCCTTCCAAAGGGTGAACCCTTAAAAACCTTAGGTAAATTTCGCCTTCTAGACAATAAAGGCATTACTTTTGGCATTAATATGATTGCGTTGAACACCGGAAGAATACACCTTGATGACAAAGTTGAGGTACTTGAATACCAAAAACCTGATGGTTATCTCGATAGACGAAAAAAATAACCATTGTTTACGAACACAAAAAAAGGAAGACTAATAAGTCTTCCTTTTTTATAACAGAACAAAGGCGTTGGCTTAAGATTCTTGCTTAGCCAGATATTCGTCGTATGTTCCGTGAAAATCAACAATGCCTTCACTTGTTACTTCAACAATGCGAGTTGCCAAAGAAGAAACAAATTCACGGTCATGGCTGACGAAAATCAATGTTCCCGGATAGTTATCAAGCGCTAAGTTTAAAGACTCTATTGATTCCATGTCCATGTGGTTTGTTGGTTCATCCATCAGCAAAACGTTTGGTTTTTGAAGCATTATCTTGCCAAACAACATGCGGCCTTGCTCACCACCAGACAGTACTTTAACCGACTTTTTGATATCATTTTGAGAGAATAGTAAGCGACCCAAGGTACCACGAATAATTTGTTCGTCGTCGCCCTCTTGGCCCCATTGAGCCATCCATTCGATCAGATCAACATCGTCTTCAAAATCAAGGTGATGGTCTTGAGCATAGTAGCCTAGGTTGGCATTTTCAGACCACTTTACAGTACCTTTGGTTAACTCAGTATCCCCTACTAAACATTTAAGCAGTGTGGTTTTACCAATACCGTTTGGACCGATAACCGCAATACGCTCACCTACTTCCACCATCATATTTAGGCCGCTAAATAACGGCTCATCATAGGATTTTGCAACATTTTCAATTTGAACCGCCATACGGTGCAATTTTTTCTCTTGCTCGAAGCGAATGAATGGGTTTTGACGGCTAGACGGTTTTACATCTTCAAGCTGGATTTTATCAATTTGTTTGGCACGAGATGTGGCTTGTTTAGATTTTGATGCGTTAGCAGAAAATCGGCTTACAAACGATTTAAGTTCGTTAATTTGTGCTTTTTTCTTAGCGTTATCAGACAATAAGCGCTCGCGAGCTTGAGTTGACGCCGTCATGTACTCATCATAATTCCCAGAGAATAAACGTAATTCACCGTAATCCAAATCCGCCATGTTAGTACACACCGAATTAAGGAAGTGACGGTCATGGGAAATGATGATCATAGTGCAATTACGGTCGACTAATACGCCTTCTAACCAACGAATAGTATTGATATCCAAGTTGTTGGTAGGCTCATCGAGAAGTAATATTTCTGGGTCTGAAAACAGCGCCTGCGCAAGCAAAACTCGCAATTTCAAACCTGGCGCTACTTCGCTCATTAATCCGTAATGTTGTTCTGTTGCAATTCCGACACCGAGCAAAAGTTCGCCCGCACGAGCGTCAGCTGTGTAGCCATCCATTTCTGCAAACTCTGCTTCCAGATCACCGGCGCGCAGACCGTCAGCTTCGGTCATTTCTGGATTAGCGTAAATTGCATCTTTTTCAGCTTTAATCGCCCAAAGTTCAGTATGCCCCATGATGACTGTATCAATAACGGAATACTCTTCGTAAGCGAATTGGTCTTGTTTCAATTTACCAAGGCGCTCGTTTGGATCTTTAGAAACATTCCCAGAGCTTGGCTCTAAGTCGCCGCCTAGGATTTTCATAAAGGTAGATTTACCACACCCATTTGCGCCAATAAGACCATAGCGCTTGCCTTCTCCAAACTTAACAGAGACATTTTCAAAAAGAGGTTTTGCACCAAATTGCATGGTGATGTTGGCCGTCGTTAACAAAGTATTCTTCCGTTTATCATGAGGTAAGTTGTTATGCTCTTACTAGTGGGTTAAACCCTCAGAGCAAAGATGATGTTACGTATTATCGCACAGATTGTTTCGACTCTTTAGTGGGGAAAGTACTTATTACATAAAAAAATGTGAACTTACTGTTACATAGTGGTTCATAAGCGTTACCAGAGAATACAAAACGCTGCTACTACTCTTATTAAAACGGGACTAAAACTAATATAAGAAGCTTGGCTATTTAGAAATGTGGTTTATAGCCGATGACATATAAGAGACCCACAGCGACGGAGACGAAAATGAAAACCGTCTTAGCAAAAAACACACAGTACGACATATCTTCTTCACATTTGAAAGAAGGCTCTATTTTTGGCGCCTTGTCAGATTCTTCCATCACGTTTTTATTGGAATATGGCGTGTTACATCAAGCCAGTAAAGGGGATGAAATATTTGCCTACGGCAGTAAAGGTACGAGTTTCCATACTGTACTTTATGGAACGCTGGACTTTTATAAACAACACGGCGAGAAAAAGACACGCACCCGTACCATTCAGTTTGGGGAAGCTATTGGCTTTGTCTCCATGATAGCCCTGCATGAGCGCGTTGGTAACCTATACGCCTTAGAAGACTGCTTGCTACTTGAAATTTCAAGTCAATTATTCAGTGACTTTCATGACAAATACCCTTTTGATTTTGGCATATTACTAATGAATTTATCGAGAGATATGGCCAGAACAATTCGGGTATTAAGTAATTCATTGGTTGAAAATGATGTAGTGGTTAAAGAAGACTAGTATGGTGAGAGAAGAGTAAGTTGACAAGAAAGTGCCAACTTACTTGGCAGTGTATTACTTTGGCGCTGCGACAACCGAGATTTCGACCAATAACTCTGGTCTTGCCATTTTCGCTTCAATACAAGCAAGCGCGAGCTGGTGCACAACCTTCAGGGATCCAAGCATCCCAAACAGCATTCATTGCAGCAAAGTCTTTCATGTCACGAATGTAGATAGTTGCAGACAGGATATTGGCTTTATCTGATGCAGCTTGATCTAACAAAGTATCTACTTTATCCAGCATTGTTTGAGTTTGTTCTGTAATGCCAGCATTGGCATCTGCGCCAACTTGACCACAAAGGTAAATCGTTTCGTTATGTTTAACGATACGACTCATACGCTGCCCTACTTCCATGCGTTCAATGGTAGCCATAAAAACCTCTATTAGATTAAAAATAAGAACAATGTTTTATATCGTATTTATTTATAAAAACCAACAACATAAATGATATAACGCTAAAGAATTAGAACTCTAACCCTTTCTGAGCCTTAATGCCTCGTTTAAAAGCATGCTTAATTTCTTTGATTTCACTCACT
Organism: Marinomonas maritima; assembly: GCF_024435075.2. NCBI lineage: Bacteria > Pseudomonadati > Pseudomonadota > Gammaproteobacteria > Oceanospirillales > Oceanospirillaceae > Marinomonas > Marinomonas maritima. The sequence goes on from NZ_JAMZEG020000002.1 coordinate 853,894, forward strand.
GTATCTGCCAATTCAATCAGTGGATCAGATGCCCCTCGACCAGTCACAACAAGATGTTGATTATCAGGACGCTGCATTAAAGCCTTAAGTACATCATCTTCATTCAAATATTCGTAATGCAGCAAATAGGTTAATTCATCAAGAACAACTAGGTCAATGCTTGGATCTGCAAGCATAATCTCTGCTTTTTTCCATGCCTGCATTGAAGAAATAATATCTGATTCACGATTCTGCGTTTCCCAAGTAAATCCAGCCGGCATAATTTCCCACTGGACATTTTCTTGTTGTTTGAAAAAATCGATCTCCCCTGTATTCCATTCACCTTTTAAGAATTGCACTACACCGACCTTCATCCCATGACCCAAAGCTCGTGCCACCATACCCAATGCGGAGCTCGATTTCCCTTTGCCATTTCCCGTCAGAAGCACAAATGTACCTTTATCTTCTTGTGCTTTTGCAATGCGTTTATCGACATGCAACTTGATAGCTTGCATACGCTGTTTATGCTGATCTGGGTCTTTGATGGTTTTTGCCATGAAAATTTCCTTAATGAATAGTACGAGTCCCCTTCGAGGCAAGAGTAACCAGTCCGTATAAGATACGTACGGACTGGTTTAAAAAATCAGACTCTGTCGTCTTCTGGATCGTAACCAAGATTTGGTGCCAACCAGCGCTCCACATCATCTTTGCTCATTCCTTTACGCTCAGCATAACTGTCTACTTGATCAGGACCAATTTTACCAACACCAAAATACGTTGCATCAGGGTGAGCAAAGTACCAGCCACTAACGGCTGCAGTGGGTAGCATGGCAAAGCTTTCAGTAATGTTCATATCAATGTTGTTCTTAACATCTAAAAGCGTCCACAATTTTGCTTTTTCGGTGTGATCCGGACAAGCAGGATAGCCAGGAGCAGGACGAATTCCTTGGTATTTTTCTTTGATTAACTGCTCATTAGTCAGGTCTTCTGTCGCAGCATACCCCCAAATTTCTTTACGGACCTTTTCATGTAAATACTCCGCGGTTGCTTCAGCCAAACGATCTGCCACCGCTTTAATCATGATGGCGTTATAATCGTCATAATCCGCTTCATATTTCGCAACAAGAGGGTCAATGCCAAAGCCAGCTGCACAAGCGAATGCTCCCATATAATCCGGAATGCCACTGTCTTTTGGTGCGACGAAGTCAGCCAAGCTATGATTATATTTCCCTGGTGCCGTGAGTTCATTTTGGATGCGTAGGAATGATAGTTTTTCAATAACGTCAGTACGAGACTCATCCGCATAAATCTCGATGTCATCGTCGTTCACTTGGTGTGCAGGAAACACACCCACAACCGCTCGTGCTTGCAAACATTTTGTTGCAATTACTTCATCAAGCATTTCCAGTGCATCGGCAAAAACACGGGTGGCTTCAACCCCAACAACTTCGTCAGTAAGAATGCGAGGGTAAGCTCCGGCCAACTCCCATGTTTGGAAAAACGGCGTCCAATCAATGTATTTTTTGACAACATCGAAATCGATATCTTTTTCAGTGAGCACAGTCAATCCGACTTTTTTAGGTGTCACAACAGCCTTAGAAAACTCGATTGGCGCTTTGTTTAAACGCGCCTTACTTAAAGAAACGCGACGGCCAGCCTTGACTCGATCTTTATAACGGATACGCGTTTTTTCATAATCTGCTTTTATCTCATCTACAAATTTCTGACGACGTTCCTTGTCTTTGCTTAGTAGCGCACTTGCCACACCAACACTACGAGATGCATTGGTCACATGAACGACTTGATTACGTTTGTAATTTTGTTCAATTTTGACAGCGGTATGTGCTTTCGACGTGGTTGCACCGCCTATCATAACGGGCAATTCAAAACCTTGACGCTCCATTTCTTTAGCCACATGAACCATCTCATCAAGAGAAGGCGTAATCAGGCCAGACAACCCGATCATGTCCGCGCCTACTTCTTTTGCTGTACGCAAAATTTTCTCAGCCGGTACCATAACGCCCAAGTCGATGACTTCAAAGTTATTACACTGCAACACAACCCCAACAATGTTTTTACCGATGTCGTGAACATCGCCTTTCACCGTTGCCATGACTATTTTGCCATTGCTCGATGACCCTGTGTCCATGTTGCGTGCTTTTTCTTCTTCGATATACGGCATCAAAAATGCCACTGCTTTTTTCATTACGCGAGCAGATTTTACGACTTGAGGTAAGAACATTTTACCTGCGCCAAACAAATCACCAACAACACTCATACCGTCCATTAAAGGCCCTTCGATGACTTCCAAAGGTCGATCAAAGGCTAGACGAGCCTCTTCTGTATCTTCATCAATAAAGTCGGTAATACCCTTTACAAGAGCATGACTTAAGCGCTCTGAGACCGGCAAGCTACGCCATTCTTGTGTTTCTTTTTCTGCTACTTCACCTGTTCCTGCGAACTCTCCCGCTATAGCAAGTAAGTTGTCGGTAGCGTCTGGTGTGCGGTTAAGTACAGCGTCTTCAACGGCATTTCTAAGTTTAATTGGAATGTCTTCATACAAGGCCAATTGGCCTGCATTCACTATGCCCATTGTCATACCTTGCTGGATGGCATGATAAAGAAACACGGTGTGAATGGCTTCACGTACAGGATTGTTTCCACGAAATGAAAAAGACACATTCGACACGCCACCAGACACTTTGGCGTAAGGCAATTCCCGAGTAATGTCGCCGGTAGCCTCGATAAAATCTAATGCATAGCGATTGTGCTCTTCAATGCCTGTGGCAATCGCAAAAATATTTGGGTCAAAAATAATGTCTTCTGGTGGAAAACCAACTTCGTCTACCAAAATATGATAGGAGCGACGACAAATATCTATTTTACGAGCACGCGTATCTGCCTGACCATCACTATCAAACGCCATGACGATAACCGCCGCACCGTATTTCATTAGCTTACGAGCTTGTTCTTTAAAGTTTTCTTCGCCTTCCTTCATGCTGATGGAGTTCACAACGCCTTTACCTTGAACCCACTTTAATCCCGCTTCCAGAATTTCCCACTTTGACGAGTCCAACATGATTGGTACGCGAGAGATATCAGGCTCCGACGCGATCAGCTTTAGGAAGCGCTCCATAGCCGCCTGAGAGTCCAACATGCCTTCATCCATGTTGATGTCGATGATCTGTGCACCGTTTTCAACTTGCTGACGAGCTACGCTCAATGCCGTGTCAAAATCGCCCTCTTTAATAAGACGTTTAAACATGGCAGAACCCGTCACATTGGTTCGTTCACCAACGTTTACAAACAAATTACTGCCATCGATGTTAAAAGGTTCTAAACCAGACAGTCGACACGCTTTTTCAATAGTGGGAATAACACGTGGTATGGCATCTGCAAAAGCGGTTGCAAACGTTTCGATATGACTTGGTGCCGTACCACAACAACCGCCAATAATGTTTAAGAAACCGGCGTCTATCCAACCTTGAATTTCTTCAAGCATCTCATCAGGTGATTCGTCGTATTCACCAAAAGCATTTGGCAAGCCAGCATTGGGGTGAGCTGACACATGGGTGTCAGCAATGCGAGACAGCTCTTCTATATATTGGCGTAACTCTTTTGGTCCTAGTGCGCAGTTCAAACCGACAGAAATAGGTTTAGCATGCGAAATAGAATTCCAAAACGCTTCAGTCGTTTGCCCTGAAAGCGTTCGGCCTGAGGCATCGGTAATGGTGCCAGAAATCATGATGGGATAACGCACACCATTTTTTTCGAAATAGTCCAATACAGCATAAATCGCGGCTTTGGCGTTCAAGGTATCAAATATAGTTTCAATCAGAATAAGATCAACACCACCCTTGATCAATCCATCGACCGCTGTTGTATATGCCTCAACCAGCTCATCGAAATGTACATTACGAAAGCCTGGATCATTTACATCCGGTGAAATAGTGCAAGTACGGCTGGTTGGCCCAACAGCCCCCGCTACAAAACGAGGTTTGTTTGGATCCTTGCGAGTGAACTCATCTGCGGCTTCACGTGCCAAACGAGCCGATTCAAAATTAAGCTCGTAGCTAAGCGATTCCATACCGTAATCCAGCATGGAAATATAGTTGGCGTTAAAGGTGTTGGTTTCAATAATGTCCGCGCCAGCGGCAAGATAAGCAGAATAAATGTCTTTAATGATTTTAGGTTGAGTCAGGGACAATAGGTCATTATTGCCTTTTACGTCACTGCTCCAATCATCAAAACGATCGCCACGGTAATCCTGCTCTTCTAATTTATACGCTTGGATCATGGTGCCCATGGCGCCATCAAGGATCAATACATTTTCAGCTAATCGTTTCTCAATAATAGAATACGAATCGGACTTTACCACTCTCACCACCTCAAAAAAGAATATGCAGGGGTACTATACCGAAAAGCGATTGTTTTGACGTTGAAAAATAGTAATGAGGAGTTGAATGATTCGAGGGAAAGGCAGTGCGGAACCAACAGTTCCGCACTTATTCGCTTATTCATAGAGTCTAAGTATTTATAGCGTTACAGCGTATTTTTCGACTTATTAAGACGACCGATAAGAAAACCACCCAACAAGCCCAGTAAAATTGCGCCAACCCAATAACCATATTTTTCAAACAAGTTGGTATTGATCAAGGATAAGGTTTCATTTCCACGGTAAACCTGTCTTTGGATAGATTGGTCTTCGAAATTAATTTGCTGACTGACAAATAAGCTGAGTTGCGCTACAGGCTTTTCATTTAAACCCGATACCCGCCAACGCCACTGCAAACGTCCATCTTGAACCACTGCCGTTGCAAGCCGATCACTAATAATATTGATATCACTGTCTGTTACTAGTTCAGCTTGATACGTTTGACCTGAGAGGGAGGGCTGAACGTCAGCCGACACTAAAATTTCAAAATTATTATGCAGTGCCATTTCATTAGGAAGCTGCCACGTCACATTCTGAAGTGTTGAGCTCAACTGCAACTGGAAAGACGCGATCGCGGCCGCTAACGAAATGTCGTTGTTTTCTTTCGATTCTAACATCTGTTTCGTGCTGCCCAGCCGAGCAGACAGTGCACTCAGTTCAGCTTGGCTCGCCGCAAGCTCTGCTCCAGCGGCGTTAAGTTGAGACGATAATGCCGCATTGTCTTGCTGAGCTTGAGCCAGTTTATCGTCAAGCTCTTTCCAGCGGGCTTCATAGTCAGCACCTTCATCAAGCGCCGACTCTAGTTTTAAAACATCACTTTGATATTCTTCAATGATTGTTTTTTGCTCTGCAACCTGCTTCTGTAGGTTTGCTAAGTCCATTCGAATTTGCGTATTTTCACGAGTGTAATCAAAAACGGGACGGGGATCGGATAGTGAGCTTGAATCCAAAGGTTCGGGTGATGTATTTGTTTGATTTGAATTATCACGTAAGGAGCGAATTTCATCCCACAAAACTTGGTGTTGAGCTCTTGCATCAGATAATGCGCCACCTAATATCAAGTTTTCTTTTTTTAGCATGGAGAGTTGTTTTTGATTCGCTTTATTATCGGCTTCTAAATTGGCGTATTTATTCTGTAACTCGGTATTCTCACTCAATAGAGTAAGGTAACTTTGTTTGAAGCCATCTTGTGATGTAGGCATAGATTCTAAACTAGAAACCTGCTGTTTTAATGAGGTGTTTTCATTTTCGAGTTGGTTAATACGACGAGTCAGTAAATCATTATCCAGTTTTAATGCCGCATAACGTGATTCTAGCGTTTCTCGCGATTTTTTCTGCTCTTCTAATGCGGCTAACGATTCAGCGTTGGACGAAGATTTTTGTAAATCAGCTATCGCCCTGTCCTTCTCATTAAGAGACAAATTAAGTAACGAGAGCTGTCTTTCATTGTCAGAAAGTTGCCGCTGGAGAGACTCTATAAGCACTTTCTTTGAGGCCAATTCCTTATCTAACTCGCTATTACTGGCACTAACAACAGGGCTTTGAGGTGATGTATCGGTATTACTAACTTCTGGCACAATCACAGACGATGTCTGTTGGCTGGAGGATGTGCTGCAAGCAGACATCATTAGGCCCAAAGTAATAGGAATTAAAATCTTCGAACGGACTTTCATTTTTCGCTCCTTAATAAACTCAAGGTCGACAATAGGTTATCTCTCTTATGCCAGATTTGAGTATGGAATGCAAAGAACCAGTCAAGATCTTCTCACGAACGATTATTATAGAATCACAAAAAAAGCCCTCTAGGAAAAGTTCTTAGAGGGCCTTAGGCGTATTAAGTACGGGATTATTTAAGCAAGACTTTTAGAGACGACCTCATAAACATCTTTAGATAATTCTTCCGACAGAATACGCTCCAGTTCCGTTTTCATTTTTACACTTAATTCCGGCTGTAGTTTTTTCCATCGCGTTAGAGGTGTGCAAAGTCTGGATGCAATTTGCGGATTTCTCTTATTTAATAAAATAATTTGATCGGCCAAAAAGCGATAACCACTTCCATCCTCTTTATGGAAGCCAGACATGCTTTGACCAAACCCGCCTAATACAGAGCGTACTTTATTAGGGTTTTTTAAATCAAAAGCAGGATGCTCCATTAGCCCTTTCACTGTTGTCAGCGCTGCATCGTGTTCTTGACTCGCGGTCAGCATTAACCATTTATTGACAACTAAAGGCTCATCTTTCCATTGCTCATAAAAAGCAGCTAATAACTCGGCCGCCTTTTCATGCTGTGAATTCACGGCGATGGACAGCGCGGAAAACTGATCGGTCATGTTATTAGCCGACTGAAATTGCTCTAAAACAATTCGATGAGCAGTCTCATCTTTTGTTTCAACCCAGTAAGATAAGGCCGTGTTTTTCAGCGATCGATGTGCGATGTCTTCCGCTGTCGCCTGGTACTCACCTAAAATACTGTGCTCTCGATAAACGCGCTCAAAGTCTTCGGCCAACGTATTTGCTAGCTGAGCTTTTAAATATTGGCGCGCTTGTTTAATTGCCGCAGGATAAATAGGATTTGCCAATTCTGAAAGATACGCTTGGCTTGGCAAAGCCAGCACTAACGCCACCATCGCAGGATCTAAACTTACATCACTTAATAATGCTTTAAATCCATGCGCTAGCTGAGAATTCACCGATAAAGTTTCACCGTCAATCGCTTGCTTGATCAGCGTATTTAACTCATTAACGGCCAATTGTTGCGCTGCACTCCAACGATTGAAACCATCAGAATCAGCCGACATCAATAGCAATAAGTTTGCTGGAGTATAGTCATATCGAAGTTTGACGGGAGCTGAAAAACCTCGTAATAAAGACGGTACAGGACGCGCTTTCAGTCCGGTAAATTCAAACACTTGTTCGTTAGAAATTAAATGTAAAACATGATCTTCAGAATTCACATTATCGACTGTTGCTGATAACGCGCTCCCTAACTCATCTAATAAACCAACACGTATAGGAATATGCAATGGTAGCTTGGTTGGTTGGCCCGGCGTTGCTGGTGTATCTTGCTTCATTGTCAAACGATAAGTGCCAGTTTCTGCATCAAACGTATCCGTCACCGTCACAATCGGTGTACCCGCTTGAGAATACCAGCGCTTGAATTGAGTAAGGTCAACACCAGAAGCATCTTGCATCGCGGCAACAAAGTCATCGCAGGTCACGGCTTGCCCATCATGACGGTTAAAGTACAGGTCAGATCCAGCGCGGAATTTTTCTTTTCCTAACAAAGTATGGATCATACGTACTATTTCAGCGCCCTTTTCATACACCGTTAGCGTATAAAAATTTGAAATTTCGATAAACGAAGCTGGGCGTACCGGATGCGCCATAGGGCCTGCATCTTCAGCAAACTGCGCGGTTTTAAGGAAGGAAACATCTTCCACCCTTTTGACGGTTTCTGAATGCATATCGGCTGAGAAAGTTTGATCACGGAAAACGGTAAAACCTTCTTTCAAACTTAACTGAAACCAATCTCGGCAAGTAACACGATTACCAGACCAGTTATGGAAATATTCATGAGCGACAATCGCTTCTACACGAAGGTAACTATCGTCTGTTGTTGTTTCTGGGCTCGCTAACAAACAAGAAGAGTTAAATATGTTTAACCCTTTGTTCTCCATCGCACCCATATTGAAATCATCGACCGCAACGATCATAAAAATATCTAAATCGTACTCACGTCCATAGGCCTCTTCATCCCAACGCATAGAACGCTTAAGCGCTTCCATAGCGTAATCCACTTTGTCGATATTATGGGTCTCAGTGAAAATTTGTAGTTTTACCTCACGTTTACTTTGTGTTGTAAATACATCGTTTTTTACTGCAAGATCACCAGCGACTAAAGCAAAAAGATAAGCGGGTTTAGGGAAAGGGTCATGCCATACAACAAGCGTTTTTCCGTCGTCTGTCTTTCTACGCTCAACTTCATTGCCGTTAGATAATAAAACAGGATAACGTGATTCGTCTGCAATAATGGTGGTCGTGAATACAGACATCACATCTGGACGATCTAAGTAGTAAGTAATGTGACGAAAACCTTCCGCTTCACATTGAGTACAAAACATAGAAGATGAGCGGTATAACCCTTCAAGACGGGTATTATTTTGTGGTTCAAGTAAGGTCTCACAGGTTAAGACAAACTTATCTGCGGTGGCCGTAATAATCAGTTTGCCTTCGCTGATTCTGTATTCTTCAGGTGGCAATGAATAATCGTCCATGGCAACACCGATCAACCTCACGTCTTCACCACCGTCTAGAACGAGTGGTGCTGTCGATTTTCCAAACGTAGGATTACGTCGCATGTGCAACCGTGACGTCACGATTGTCGTCGCTTCATCTAAATCAAATGTCAGTTCGGTTTTATCAATGAGAAAAGGAGGAACTTTATAGTCTTTTAAAAAAATCGCTGAAGGTTGACTCTCTTTCATGTGGTCTCTCCTAAAATGTCAATGTCGCTTGATAGCCTGTGTACTTACGAATATTGATCACGCCGGTATCGAGTATCCAATATTGGCCTTTTATTCCCATCAAAGTGCCTTCAATACGTGGCGTTTTTTCTGCGTTAATACTGGTGACTTTGGTGGGGTATTCTAAAACGGGGTAAATAAATTCGTGGGTTTCATTTTCGTCCGATAAGTCGGTAATGGATTGCAGCCCGAACTCACGCTGAAGGGAATCAAGACCTTCATATAACTGACCAATTAAACGCTCCTGTTCAAACTCAAGATTCATTTCGAGAGAAATGCCCTTGAGCATATTACGCCAATTTGTTTTGTCAGCCACTTCCGATTTGAATAAGGTTTCAACCAAACCAGACATTCTTCGATTTTGAACTCGAAATAAGGCTCGTGCTTGCGTGGCTCCTTGATCTATCCATCTGGTTGGCAATTGATCGCCGCGAGTAATACCAACTTTTAAGGCTGAAGAATTGGCCAAATAAACATAATGACTTTGCATGCAGTATTGCTCTGCCCATTCAGGTTCACGGCAGGTCCCTAAATGGAAATGGCATTTTTCTGGGCTCATGATACAAACATCACAAGCCGCTAATTTTCTAAAACAGTTAAAGCAAAAGCCCTGACTGAAGGATTTTTTAGTGATCTTCCCACAATGGGTACAATGAATGGTGCCATCAATATGTAACGATATTTTTTTGGAGAGAAGTTCGTTAACTGTAACGCGTTCACCGCCCAAATCTAGATAATAGTAAACTTGACCGTCACGCACTTCCGTCGACATCTTTTTAAGGTTACCTTGCAACATCAAGCCTGCCCCTCAGGACCATCACCTACCCACTTAATGGTGTCGTGCTCGTCGTTTAGCTTTTTAGCATTACTGCCTTTGTGGCCTTTAGTCTCAATGTAGCCTACTCGATCTTTTTCCTCTTTATTGCTGTAATCGTAGGTAATAATGGCTTGTAGACACAGATCTGTTTGATCTGGCGTTAAACGCGCGCCATTAGGCCATTTCCCGAGTTCAACCGCCTGCTTTAATTTCACGTACACTTCTGGTGACATGTTGTCGATCATTTCTTTAAAGTTCATTTATTTTCTCTTTACGTTCAAACAGACTGCTGTTTAATTAGTATTGGCGATGTTTGGTTGCGATCCAATAGACAACACCCAGCACTAGACCGGTTAATAAGCCAATGCTATGAGCCGTGTTAGCGATACTTCCTAGCCCTAACATTTCGGGAAAAGGGGTATAACCTACGGCCAACCAAACAATAAAAAAGATCATTAATTGCTTACTAATGATAATAGGCCAACGTTTATTTAAAAGTGGCAATAACCAAGCAAAACCAATGACACCATAGACCACGCCAGATAAGCCTCCAAAAAGAGGATAACCACTTATTTCGTACTGTAAAACGTTGCTCATGACCGCAATAATTAAGACACCAACACTCCAAATAATAGAGCCTAGTTGACGCTCTATTCTTCTACCAATGTCCCAAATCCATAAGGTGTTAAAAACAATATGAAGCACACTAAAGTGCAGCAGCGTAGGTGTAAAAAGACGCCAGTATTCACCTTTAGAAAAAACTTCAGATAGAGTATAAAAATAAATATGACCATTCTTTATATCGAATGGCGTAATAGACAAGTAGCCAACCATAGTGAAATCTGAGCCAAGTTTGGTGACCACAGCAATAAGCAAAGTGGCGATCAACAGCCCTGCTGTGACAGGCGCTAACGCAAGTTGAGTAAAGATACGGCTTTTCGAAACCGGGCTAGATGTCAGCACAGGACGAGTTTGTTCTAACAAAGATGGGTCATCCTTCCAAATGGCCATAAGCTGATCAACCGTCGGACGCTGGCTTGGGTCCAACACCCACAACTCATTATGGCCTTGTTCAGAAATAATCTGATGAGCTACCTTATGGTGCCATAAGGCTTCGGTTAACCCCTTAGGGTCTTCTGCTTCTTTGAATTGATAAACAAAATACATGGAGCCCTAAAGGGAATACCTTCTTAAGATGATAAAAACCTTAACCGCAAAATATGGATTAAGGGCGATAACTGGATTGCCAACCTAATTTGTCACGACACACATTATAAAAATCGTGGTTTCTAGGGTGTATTAAACGTATGCCACCCGTTTTTTTCGTGATGTAAATTTCATCACCTGGTGCGGCAGTGATATTAAGCTGACCATCACAACTAACACTGGGATAAGTAAGGTTGGATTCACAGACTACAATCCTAATTCGCGCGTTAGCATCAATCACTATAGGTCGGTTACTCAATGTATGTGGGTGCATAGGAACCAAAACCAACGCATCTAATTTGGGCAATAGAATAGGACCACCAGCAGATAATGCATAAGCGGTTGAGCCCGTTGGGGTTGCCACAATTAAACCATCGGATTTTTGATTCATCACAAACTGATCGTCGATGAATAAATCAAAACGTATCATTCTAGCGGATTTTCCGGGGTGCAGGACTAAATCATTGAGCGCAATGCCCTCGCCGCTTGGTCGATTCTGGCGCTTAATCTTTGCTTCTATCATGAAGCGCTTTTCTTCTTGGTATTCACCACGAAAAATAGGGTCCAATTCTTCTTTTAGATTGTGCGGGGAGATATCTGTTAGAAAACCCAATGTGCCTCTATTGATCCCCAGAACAGGGATGTCGTAATGACAGATGGCTCTTGCAGCACCAAGAAAACTACCATCGCCGCCTACTACCATGACCATATCACAATGATCACCTAATTCTTTCAATGGCGCAGAGTCGACTTTAATACCGGGCATCATTGCCGCTAACTGGTCCTCAAGTACTGGCGCAATATCCTTTTCTTGGAGGTATTCCATCAGCTTCTTGACCGTATCAATGATCTGAGGTTTATCTAATCGAGCAATAATACCAACACGTCTAAAAAGACTCATGCGTCATTCTCTTCTCGTCTGTCGATGTAACAAAGCAACCCACTAATGTGTTTTCAAAACGGTTTTTATTATTAAAGTGAGTTTTATATAATTGAGCCAACTTTAACATGAAGAAGCTGACTATCGCCATCTCGTTAAAGCAGGACAAAAGGATTACTGCTTAATGGGTAGCCTCGCCAGCCTTGTAATCCTCCAGTATGTATAAATAATGTACGTCGATAGGGCCAAATGCCTTCTTCCATCGCGGTGAACACCGCATACATACTTTTGCAGGTATAAACGGGATCCAACGGATAATCAGGGTTATTTTTAGCAAATTCGTGTATAAATTTTTTTAACTCAGGGCTTTGTTTTGCGTAACCACCTTCATGACAGTGGGAATGGAAAAATAATTTTTCTGAAAGCATTTTTTGAAGAGCCATCGATTGAGAGAGCTCAGCGGCGTTTATTTGTTGTGCTTGATCAACAATAAAGCCTCTCTGATGTTGTGCGCCTTTTAATGCACTAAAAACGTGTAAATCAGGTGTTTGATGATGAGCCAATAGACCGGCCGCTGTTGTTCCTGTTCCTGCCGATACTACCCATGCGTCATATTCATCATCCATATTGCTAATGTCTCCAGCCCAATCTCGACACCCTAATGCGCCCAACAGACCACCACCCCCTTCCGGAATCCAGTAAACATTTTTGTAGAGCGTATCGATCGTTTGAGTTACGTCAGAGGACACCCCTAATCGATAATCCGATCGAGACGAAGGCCATAATTCAACACCGTTATTCACCATGTCTCTTAATGTCGGTGTCAACTTAGGCTGCAGCTCTCCTCGAACGACCGCTACCGCTTTGAATGGCATAGATTTTAGTGTCGAACCAAAAGCATGGAGGTGGTTTGAAAAAGGCCCTCCAAATGTTGCAATAACGCTGGCTTGTTGTTTTGTTGCTTCAATAAGATGGTGTTGAAGTTTGTGCCATTTATTACCAGGTGCATGTGGATATTCACAGTCCCCACGATAGATATTCAGTTCGTAACGATGATGAAGCGAATCTTGGTAAGATGACGATAAAATGATCGGCTGGATGAAAGACACAAATAAACCTAGTCGTATGAGAAGCCTCTGATAGCGTAAGAGTAACATATTAATGGCTATGAGCATTCTCATCGACAGAGTTACAAATGCTATCTATAAACTTCTCTAGATCATGATATTTTAGCGTGTTGTAAATCGTTTTTTTCGTCTGATAAATATCACTTTATTGTATGTTTCTTTGTTAAAATCTGCGCACTCATCATTTGTGGAGATGAAACATGATTCCAAGGCTTTCTGAAGTCTCGCCAATTCAGGCTAAATACCTTTCTTTCATCGAACGCCTGAAAACCTCGGGATTTTTAGGTGATACCAACCCTGATTATGCTAACCGTGTGGTTCATTCAACCGACAATTCTATCTACCAGATTTTGCCTCAAGGGGTTATTTACCCCAAAAACACTCAAGACATCCAATTACTGGTTAGCCTGTCAAATCAAGAAGAATTTCAAGATATTGTATTAAGCCCTAGAGGCGGCGGCACAGGAACCAATGGTCAATCATTGACGGATGGTTTAGTGGTGGATTTATCCAAGCACATGAATCGTATATTGGAAATCAATACAGAAGAAGGTTGGGCTCGGGTCGAAGCTGGTGTGGTAAAAGATCAGCTTAACAAAGCCATCAAACCTCATGGGTTGTTTTTTGCCCCCGAACTATCGACGAGCAACCGCGCCACCATTGGCGGCATGATCAATACCGATGCCAGCGGGCAAGGCTCCGTTATGTACGGAAAAACGCGAGACCATGTTTTATCACTGAAAACAGTATTACTGGATGGTTACCTACTTGAGTCTTCCCCCATTGGTGATGACGCGCTGACTAAAATTCAAAGCGGCAGCGATTATTCTGCCCATGCTCACCGTATCGTTGATGCAATCCAAAAAAGTAAAGCTCAAGAAATAAATGACACCTTTCCTGCGTTGAACCGTTGTTTAACGGGTTATGATTTAGCGCATATACGCACCGAAGACGGTCGTTTCAATATGAATTCTGTATTGTGCGGATCAGAAGGTACGTTGGGATTTATTGTCGAAGCAAAAGTAAATCTCCTTACCATTCCTACATATGCAGCTTTAGTGAATATTCGCTATGACAGTTTTGAAGGCTCGTTGCGTCATGCACGCGAATTACTTGCGGCTAAACCTACGTCCATCGAAACCGTTGACTCTAAAGTGTTAGGCCTTGCAAAGGGTGACAGTATTTGGAATTCCGTCTCTGAGTTTTTCCCTCAAAACACAGGAGAAAACATTCAAGGTATTAACCTAGTGGAATACACGGGCGACGACGAACAAGACGTCACCGAAAAAATTAAAATTCTTACTGATGCTCTAGATATCTTAGCAAAAGCGGGTGGTAGTAGTGCCTTGGGTTACACCATCGCAATGGGGCATGACAACGTTAACAAACTGTGGGCGATGCGGAAAAAATCCGTTGGCTTACTGGGTAATGCCAAAGGGGAAAAACGCCCTATTCCTTTTGTAGAAGATACGGCGGTACCACCAGAAAATCTCGCGGATTTTATCATGGAGTTTCGCGCTGTGTTGGACTGTTACCATGTTCAATATGGCATGTTTGGCCATGTCGACGCAGGTGTATTACATGTTCGTCCCGCCTTGGATCTCAAAGACGAATCCCAAGAACCTATGATTCGAGAAATTACTGACAAAGTGGTCGCTCTTACTCAAAAATACAATGGTTTATTGTGGGGTGAACATGGTAAAGGCGTACGCTCCGAATACGCGCCTGCCTTCTTTGGTAAACTGTATCCTAGCATCCAGCAAGTGAAAGGCGCTTTTGACCCAAGAAACCAACTGAACCCAGGTAAAATTGCCACTCCTTATGAGTTGGGTGCTGATTTGCTAAAAATAGACAACGTTCCACTGCGCGGCCAATTTGATCGTCAAATTCCTCTTAAAAATCGAGATCAATTTAAAGAGGGAATGTACTGCAACGGCAACGGCGCTTGTTTTAATTTCGACCCTAATGATGCCATGTGCCCTTCTTGGAAAGGTACCCGAGATCGTAGGCATTCACCAAAAGGTCGAGCGTCTTTGATGCGTGAATGGATACGCGGTATGAGTGCACAAGGTGTTGATACGGTGCGAGCCAGCAAAAAGGCCAAAACCACTCACTTTTTAATCAGCTTTCTCCCTCGATTAAAAAATACACTGACAAAGCGCCGTGGGGATTATGACTTTTCAAACGAAGTTCATGACGCCATGATGGGGTGTTTAGCCTGTAAATCCTGCGTAGGACAATGTCCTATTAAAGTGGATGTACCAGAGTTTAGAGCCAATTTTCTTGAACTCTATTACAGCCGATATTTACGGCCAGTCAAAGACTACCTTGTTGGTTCTTTAGAGTTTATGATGCCAACGATGGCCCTCTTCCCTCAACCCTATAACTGGTTAGTACGTCGTCGCTGGGTAAATCATGTTAGTAGCAAGTATATTGGCCTAACCGATAATCCAACACTGAGCACACTCAACCTTAAAAAAGAAATGTCACGTCGAGGTATTCGTTTAGCCACGCCGTTGGCCATCGAATCATTAAGTCCAAAAGACAGATCTCGCGCGGTTATTGTCGTCCAAGATGCTTTTACCAGTTATTTCGAAACTCAACTGGTATTAGATACGATGGAAACATTAAGTCGTCTTGGGTTTCAAGCCTATCTCGCGCCTTACATGCCCAATGGCAAACCATTGCACGTCCACGGATTTATAAAAGCGTTTAATAAAACCGCCCGTAAAAATCTCGATATGCTACAAAGATTATCGTTTTATGGTCTACCTTTTATAGGTATTGACCCATCTATGACGCTAACGTATCGAGCGGAATACACAAAAGCGTTTAGTAACAGCCGACAAGTACCAAAAATCCAACTCATGCAAGAATGGTTAGCACAAAAAAGCGAGCACCTCATCAAGCAGCCTTTAATGTGCGATAATTCAACCTATCACTTAATGACACACTGCACTGAAAAAACCAATGCTGCTGCCTCGATTCAAGACTGGCAAAAAATTTACAGCATACTCGGGCTTGAGTTAAAAGTTGAAAACGTAGGCTGCTGTGGAATGGCGGGGACTTACGGTCACGAATCAGCCAACCAAGAAATATCAAAAACTATCTATGATCTTTCATGGAAAGAAAAAGTAGCCGACCCTGTATTGATCGAAAAACTGGTCGCAACAGGTTATTCTTGTCGAAGCCAAGTAAAACGCTTTGACGATGTCGCCATCCCTCATCCGATACAGGCGCTCTTAAAACATTTAAGAAAAGCCAATGTCGATTAAACATTGGCAGGTATCACGCAACCATCAAGGCTCGGGATTTCCGAGTCTTCTTTTCCCCTATTAAGGAATACCATGAGTCACCAAAATTTATTACACGATAGTGCCGATGAACTGGGCCCTATTCGCATTTTTGATGATGGTCAGTATCGAGTTTTGTCCTTTGCAGAAGGTGATGAGCAAAGTCGTATTCGCCTTTCCACGCCGCACATTTTGCAACATGAATATACCCAAGCTATGATGCTGCCTTTATTGTTCTGCGAGCCTAAAAGAGTGTGTATTTTAGGACTAGGTGGCGGCGCATTACTTCATGCGCTACACCACGCCATACCCGCCGTACACATCACCGCAGTCGAGCTACGTCAAGAAGTAATGGATGCCGCTGAAATGTATTTCAAACTTCCAAGAGGCAAGCGGATTACATTAAGCGTGGCAAACGCCATTGATTGCATGGCAGAAGGCCTGCCTAAGAAAGTTGACTTACTCATGACAGACCTTTACAACACTGAAGGAATGGATCGAGGTGTCTTACAGGCGAGCTTTATTGAGAACTGTGCTAAAAATATCAAAGATGACGGCTGGCTTGCCCTAAATTGCTGGATGAATGACAAAAATAACCAAGACCTCACTGACATCATAAAAAAACACTTCATTGATGTTCGTGCATTAGATACAGGCGGTGGTAACTGGGTGATTATTGCGGGTAAAAGAATGAACCATAGCAATGCAAAAGAGCTCAAAGCACACGCTCTAAGCCTAAGCAATCACATGGGTTATCAATTAACTAAATGGTTGTCTCGTTTATCAGTTGTTTGACTCTCTCTACTAAAAGTACAGTCTACTCATCAGGAAAAACAAAAATGCCGCTTTCATAAGCGGCATTTTTGATAAACATAAAGTTTAGTTGTCTAGTACTTTATTTACTAAGGCTTTCGCTTCTTCTTCCAGCTTGGCAAGATGTTCTTCTGAAATAAAACTTTCCAAATAGATTTTGTACACATTTTCTGTGCCGGATGGCCTGGCGGCAAACCAACCATTTTTAGTAGACACTTTTAAACCACCAATGGCGGCTCCATTTCCTGGAGCATGAGTTAGAACAGAGACAATCGTTTCGCCCGCTAATTCGATTTGCGTCACATTGTTTGCATCTAGCGCGCCTAATAATGCCTTTTGCACAGAGGTTGCTGCAACATCAATGCGTTTATAAAAGGGCTGGCCATACTTAGTTACTTGAGCCTCATACAATGTCTGGGGATCCTTTCCTGTTACCGCTAAGATTTCTGCCGCAAGTAACGCCATGATAAATCCATCTTTATCGGTCGTCCAAACGGTGCCGTCTTTACGTAGAAAAGAAGCCCCTGCACTCTCTTCACCACCAAATGCCATAGAACCTTCAAACATACCCTCGACGTACCATTTAAAGCCAACGGGCACTTCGCAAAGTCGGCGACCAAGGCCATTTACAACACGATCTATCATGCCACTGGACACCAAGGTTTTTCCAAACTGAATGTCTTGGGACCATTGTGCCCTGTGTTGTGCTAAATATTCGATTGCTACTGCAAGATAAGCATTAGGATTCATTAAGCCGGATTGAGCACAGACAATGCCATGACGATCATAGTCAGGGTCATTACCCACCGCAATATCAAAATCATTTTTTAACTTGAGCAAACCTTGCATGGAATATGGCGAAGAACAATCCATGCGAATACGACCGTCTTTATCCAACGGAACAAAACGAAACGTAGGATCAACTTCTGAGTTTACAACCGTAATGTCTAAGTCATATTTTTTGGCAATAGGCTCCCAATAATGAATACCTGAACCGCCCATTGGGTCAACTCCAATTCGAATTTTAGCGTTTTTAATCGCTTCCATATCGATGACATTTTCAAGATCGTTTACATAGTGATTAATGTAATCAAAAGGCTCAATTAATTCGCTCTCTTCTATTTCCTCTATAGAGAATCGCTTAACACCGTGTAAGTTTTCTTTCAGTAAGGCATTTGCTCTTTTTGCAACCCAATCGGTTATCTCTTTGTCTGCCGGCCCACCCTTTATAGAGTTATATTTAATACCACCATCTTCCGGTGGATTATGAGAGGGCGTAATAACAATGCCATCACTAAGATCAGTCTGTGTTTTATTATGCGTCAAGACAGCATGAGAAATAACAGGCGTGGGCGTGAAACCTCCATTGAGCTGAGTACGAACGCGTACGCCATTCGCGGTAAAGACACTCAATGCGGTCTGGAAAGCGGCTTCAGACAAAGCATGAGTATCTTTGCCTAGGTAAAGCGGTCCTGAAATATGCTGGGCTAGACGGTATTCAGCAATGGCTTGCGAGATCGCAAGAATGTGATCTTCATTAAAACTAGCCAGTAAAGCACTGCCTCTGTGTCCTGAGGTACCAAAACTCACACATTCATCTGGATGAGTCATCACCCGAGGCTTTTTTAAATAATAAGCCGTCATGAGTTCAGGCAAATTTACCAGAGAAGTATGCGGAGCAAGCTGTCCAGCTTGAGGATGAATTGCCATATTGTAAGCCCTGTTAAGTCTTTGAAACGGATACAATCAGTCTCGCTTATATCTATTACAGTTTCAATGACTTAACTGAGTGCAATCAGGGATTATCGTTTCCGAAGGATTAAACTGCCAATCGAGTAACCTGCCCCAAAAGAGCAGATCACACCAATATCACCGGCGCTTAAATCATCATGATACTTAGCAAACGCAATAATAGATCCCGCGGAGGCGGTATTGGCGTACTCATCAAGAACCACTGGCGCTTCTTCAAGCGTCGCATCGCGCCCTAGCAGTCGTTTACTGATCAGCAAGTTCATGTTGATATTGGCTTGATGTAACCACCAACGTTTCAATGCGGAGACATTAATGCCTTCGCTCAACAAATGACTTTCAATATGATCTGCGGCCATGGGGCACACTTCTTTAAAAACCTTTCTACCATTTTGATGGAACAATTTATCCGCAGAATAAGGGTCTTCGTCGGTGGCTCGCGTTAAGTAGCCAAAGTTAGATCGAATATTATTTGAATAAGACGTGACACACTTTGTACTAAGCACATCAAAGGCGTGTGCTGACTGACAGGTTTCACTACTTTCCACCACTACAGCCGTCGCCACATCGCCAAAAATGAAGTGTGAGTCTCTGTCCATATAGTTGACTTGAGGTGAAGTAAGTTCAGGGTTGATGACGAGAACCCCCTTTGAGGTGCCCGCCTTCACTGCGTCAACGGCTCTTTGCAGGCCAAAAGTGGCAGCAGAACAAGCTACTAGCATATCAAAGCCGAACCCTTCAATTCCTAATGCCGCTTGCACTTCTATGGCAATAGCAGGGTAAGAACGCTGAGTATAAGCACAAGACACAATGACCATATCAATATCAGCGGCGGTTTTATTTGCGGCATTCAAGGCTTTTTGTGCAGCAGAAATCGCCATTTCAGCTTGATGAGAGACCTGATCATCCTCTCGTACGTCAAGAATCGGGCGCATGCGGTGTATGTCTAAAGCCCCCTTTTTTGAATAGATATAACGGCTTTTGATACCCGATGCCTTTTCAATAAACGCTGCACTGGAAAGAGGTTTTGCCTCCATCTCTCCCGCATTAATTGCTGTTTCGTTTTCTAGGTTAAAAAGTTCAGCCCAAGCGTTGTAGCTTGTAACTAGCTCTTCATTACTAATACTGTGTTCCGGAGTCCATAAACCGACTCCACTTATGACGACTGAAGAATTCATTTAATACACCCTTTTTTATTATTATAAATAAAAAGTTTTTATATAAAGTATAGATGAGATTGTGAACGACATTGTCGATACAGTCCACTTTTTGTAATAACAAAGGTCAATCAATATTCAAAATACTTATATCAATGCGTGATCATATTGGTAAGATTTCAACGCACTATTGTCCACTGAGTGGTTGTTTTTATAGAAGAAACCAGTATTTTATGGGATACAAATGAATACTTGAAAAAAATCCGACTAATCGAGTCCTTATGCCAAATAACAATGCTCTCATATTATCCGGTGGTGGTGCTCGCGCAGCCTACCAAGTTGGGGTTCTATCCGCCATGGGGAAAATGCTTCCAAAGAATACGCCATTGCCTTTTTCTATATTATGCGGAACCTCTGCAGGCGCGCTAAATGCAACCATGCTTGCTTCTCATGCGAATAATTTTTCTAAGGCTGTCTCTACTTTAGCATTCGTATGGCGTCATTTAACACCAGATCAAATTTACAGTGTAGGTCGTTGGCCTGTAGCAAGCTCTGTTACAAAAACTTTATTATCCCTTTTCCATCTCCATAACAGTGATACTTCTATCGCACTGATGGACAACACACCATTAAAAGACCTCTTAACAAATTATTTGGACTTTTCTAGGATCAATACTGCTATTGAGAACAAGCAGCTCAAAGCACTTGCCATTACCGCGATGAGTTACAGTACGGGTGAATCGACGACCTTTTTCCAAGGCTCTCAAGATCTTCAGCCATGGAAAGGCAATAGACGAAAAGGTGTTATAGCGGATTTGGGAGTTGACCATCTACTTGCTTCCAGTGCCATCCCCACTATTTTTCCTGCTCATAAAATAGAAAATCATTATTATGGCGACGGCGCTATACGACAAAAATCAGCAATTTATCCAGCGTTGAAGCTGGGAGCTGAAAAATTATTTATTATTGGCGTAAGTGGAAACAGAAGTCCTAAAAAGTGGTCTGCTCCCGATATAGACGTAGAGTCCAGCGCTCCCAGTATGGCGCAAATTCTCGGCCAATTATTAAACAGTGCTTTTATCGACAATCTTGAAGATGATATTTATCAATTAGAAATCATGAACAATCTTATTCGTGACCTCCCTAAAGAAAAAAGAGCCTATCATCAAAACTTGCCGACAGAGACATTGATTATTTCACCATCCGAAGAGCTAAATGAGATTGCACATCACTATATTGCCACTCTGCCTAAAAAAATTCGGGTTTTATTAAAAGCAGCCGGTGGCTCAACATCTGAAAAAACCAGTTCAGCCGCGAGTTATCTATTGTTCACGCCACAATACTGTCGGGCGCTGATTGAATTAGGTCACAAGGATGCCATGTGGGAAAAAGACCGAATTCTCGCTTTCTTCGAAAATAACGGCTAAATATAGACTTGTCTTTTATTGGTGATGACTTGCGATGTAGCCACCCAAGAAACAAGGCGTTGCATGTTTTTAAAACCAAGAGAGCTGCACAGTTCAATCTTGCCTTCTTGTTGAGAATTAGACTCGAGCAGTGCGCACATTTTCTCAGGGTAGGACTCTTCCAAGCGACGAATCAATTGGGCAGTAACACCTTCGCTTGGTTCAATGATCTCACACTCACTCCCTAGAGCCTGTTTAAAAAAATGCTTTACCAAAGGGTAATGTGTACAGGCTAATACTAAAGTATCGATATTATTAGAGAGCATTTCCTGACTTAGTTCTTGGATTGTGAGTTTGATTTTTTCTTCTGTTTCTGGCCAAGCATCGATATCAAATGCCAACGTTGAGCTGGACATAATAGACACCTGACTGTCGGCTTTCCAAAGGTTAATCAACTGATTCAAACGCTCGCTTTCAGCAGTGACTGGTGTCGCCAATACCGCGACCTTACGCTGCTTACTAAGGCGAAAGGCGGGCTTCACCGCAGGCTCTACCCCAATAATAGGCAAAGATGTGCTTGCTCGGAGTGCATCAATAGCAGTAACGGTGGCGGTATTGCAAGCAACCACGATAGCACAGACGTTTTCTTTCTCGAAAAAACGACCGATTTTTATCAATCTATCTTGAAGCTGAGCAACACTTTTATTTCCATAGGGTGCGAAGGCATCGTCTGCCAGATAAATTAAATCAAGATGAGGTTGTTTTTTATGTATTGCATTGAGGATCGTTAACCCCCCTGCACCAGAATCCATCACACCAATTTTCAATTTATCGCCTCAATATGACCAGTATCGCTAAGAGGAGCCAGTGGCAATTGAACGGGTTCGCGCTCTAATTCAACGCCATATAATTCAAATATAGATTGCTTTATTTTAGCTTCTAATTCTAATAAGGATTCTGCACTTTCCTCTGAATAGTTAACCAACACCAACGCCTGTTTTTCATAAACACCCACGCCTTGATATTGTTTGCCTTTCCAGCCTGCTTGATCGATCAACCACCCAGCAGCCAATTTAAAGCCCTCTTCAAATGGAAATGAAACAAGATTTGGAAAACGCACTTTTAAGTCTGAGTGTAGGGCTTGGCTAATTATCGGATTTTTGAAAAAACTGCCAGAGTTTGCTAACACACTAGGATCTGGTAATTTTTCACTTCTGACATCACATACCACTTTAAAGACGCTTGCTAAACTAGGCTTACCCGCAATTCGATTAGATAAGCCACCGTAACTCAGTAATAAATCCGCCTGTTTTTTCAATGACAGTTCTACCGACGTAATCAATAGTTTATTTTTCCATTTGCCTTTGAAATAACTGTCTCTATAAGCAAAGCCACAATCCCTTGCATTGATCCAATAGACGTCACCAGACGTTTTATCAATCACCTGAACGCGTGCCAGAACATCTTTTATTTCAACCCCATAAGCACCAATGTTTTGCACCGGTGCGGCGCCCATTGTACCTGGGATTAACGCGAGGTTTTCAATGCCAAACCAGCCTTCCTGTACGGCAAATGCAACCACTTGGTGCCAGCTTTCACCTGCAGCAACCGTTAAACTGACTAAATTCCCGCCACGCTCTCTTGCGTTTATGCCAGACAGTCGATTAATAATGACCAGTCCTGTGATATCGGCAGAGATAAGTAAATTACTACCACCGCCGATCATGGTAACGGTTTGATTAAAATGATTGGCCCAAGCAAGCAGTTTTTTTAAAGAGTCTAATGTTTCTGCTATGGCAAAGTATTCAGCATTGTAAGCAAAACGGAAGGTGTTATAGGCGGCCAAAGAAACATTTTTTTGAATGGATTCTTCCATGCTCTGCATAAAGGCGTTTTGTGTATTAAATCGCATCTTCATGGATTGACTTAATCTTCTCTTCTAGAGTTAAGGTGATTTACAAAGGCTTGTGCGATGTCTGTAAGGTGT
Source organism: Marinomonas maritima (assembly GCF_024435075.2). NCBI lineage: Bacteria > Pseudomonadati > Pseudomonadota > Gammaproteobacteria > Oceanospirillales > Oceanospirillaceae > Marinomonas > Marinomonas maritima. The sequence continues at coordinate 877,266 of NZ_JAMZEG020000002.1, forward strand.
TTTCTCATCTCGACAAAGCCTTAATCCCCACCATAATATGGATCGACCACTTCACCTAAAGTAACGTGTTGATCAAATTCACCAAACATGACTACTGTCGCTTTACTGTGCTCTGGTTGGATTTTTTTTAGATTAAGCAAATTCTCTCGATCCATTGCTAGAATCCAATCATACTCATTAAAATCGCTTATTGTGACCTGTCTGGCTTTTTGCTGACGAATGTCGATGCCAACGCTATTAAGCGCGGCAATGGACCTTGAATCCGGTGGGTTGCCAACGTGGTAAGCCGCTGTACCTGCAGAATCAAGCTCTAAGAACAAGCGATTCTTAGACGCTACAGTTTCTAAAATACCTTGTGCTGCCGGTGAGCGACAAATATTACCTAAACACACCGTTAGCACTTTGTGTGATCTCATTTTGCAGAGCCTGACTCTAATCGCTCTTCTGCGGTCAACGTGCGAGCTTCTGTTTCTAATAAAACAGGAATACCATCGCGAACAGGATAAGCCATACCGCCCACTTTACTGATCAATTCCGTACCATCTTTACTCAAGATTAGCGCCGCTTTCGTGACAGGACAAACAAGGATATCTAATAAGTTTTTATTCATGAGGGGTATCCATTTTTATAAAGTTTAATTTTTCTAAAAAGGCTTGCTGAAAGCTCTCTGGCAAGTCTAAAGAAACGGGTAAATACCAAACATTTGAATTTAACAACGCCAAAGACTGGCACTTAACTGCGTCTTTTTCGGTCATAACGACAGAGCCTTTAGACGGAATATCGGCGGCTGCAAATGAATGATGGTCCGAAAACCATTGGTAACTGCTGTTCTCTCTCTGCAACCCTAATTGCTTGAGTGTTTCCACAAAACGCTCAGGGTTACCAATGCCCGCCATAATATGCCACTTTTTTTCATCTACAAATGCACGGAAACAATCTAAATTTTTCATTCCGTCCAATGAGACTAAATTGGTGGGAATCAGAGGTGCCAAAGTAATCGGTAGAGCCAGTTTATCAAGAGAGTCGGTCATTGTGTCTGACACACTGACGATAAAGTCCACGTGCTTTAGCCTTTCTATAGGCTCTCGTAATGGACCAACAGGTAATAATTTACCGTTTCCAATGCCCCGCTTTGCGTCAAGCATCGCTACTTCAATGTCTCTGTTTAATTGGTAATGTTGCATACCATCATCACTAATAACGATATTTACGTCTGTTGTAGCAAGCAGGTATTTTACCGCCTCATCTCTTTTAGAGAACACCACCATTGGGCAATCAGCTCGCCGAGCCAGCATTACGGGCTCATCACCGACATCTTTTGCAACACTGGTGGAATAAACGGATGTTGGTGTTTTAATTTTTGCCCCATGCCCACGAGATACAATACCTGGACGATAGCCGTTCGCTTTTAATAATCTGCACAGTGCCACCACCATCGGAGACTTACCGGTTCCACCCACACTGATGTTGCCAACAATGATCACTGGAACCGGCGCTTTATAAGATGCTTCAGGGTGCTCTAAGAAAGTCCGTCTTTTTTTGAGTACGATGCTTCTAACCAAAGGTTGAATCGGCCGAAAAACATTAGTCCAACCGCAGCGACCATACCAAGAACGCGTCAATAGAGACTCAACGCTCACTGGGCAGGTTCTTTCTGTGCAGTATGAGCAAGTTTTGTAATGCCTAGATTTGCCGCAGCATCGTACACTCTAAGCACCATGTCATAAGAGGATTTAGCGTCAGCGGTAATAATCAATGGTCGTGTATTATCGCCTTGCGTCACTTCCTTTAAGCCTTGAATTAATGTACTGATTTTTTCATTAATAAGTGTTTGTCCGTTAATGACATATTGACCATCCGCGGTAATGACTAATTCAACATCCTTAGAACGATCTGAACTGGGTGCATTAGAGGTTGCCGTTGGTAAGTCAATCGTCAATTCAGTGGATTGATTAAAAGTAGTACTGACCATAAAAAAAATCAGTAATAAAAAGACGACATCAATCAATGGCGTTAAATTAATTTGAACGTCATCTATTTTTTGACGACGAAACTTCACTGCGCCACTCCTGTTTTATCTCGGTCACCGTGTAATGCGTCCACTAGTTTGGTCGATTGCTGTTCCATGGTAACAACAAGCTCGTCGATTCTACGGCTAAAAAAACGGTGAAATATTAACGCAGGAATAGCAACGCCAAGTCCTGCTGCGGTAGTTAATAATGCTTCTGATATACCACCGGCAAGCAATGCTGTATTACCAGCCCCGCTTTCCATCAATACAGAAAATACTTTAATCATACCAACTACTGTACCTAATAAACCAAGCAACGGAGAAATAGCGGCGATCGTCCCTAACGTATTCATAAAACGCTCCAATTCATGAATGACATGACTGGCCGCTTCTTGAACGCTTTCTTTCATAGAGTCACGACCATGCTTTGAGTTCAAAAGGCCCGCGGCAAAAATAGACGCTAATCCCGTTTGAGTCTGCATGGAACGAATATATTCAATGGTCATTCTATCGTCACGTAATCGAGTCATTACATCGGATAAAAGCCCATTTGGCGCCACGCCTGCTTTTCGCAGCGTCCAAAAACGTTCAATAATAATGGCAAGCGTAAGGATGGAACACGCCATTAACGGCCACATGAAAAAACCACCAGTTTGAATAAAGGCTAACACTTCGCTCTCCAATTTAAGTTTGATTGTAATTTAACACACTCTCTAACTTTTCTACACGTTTGCAAGTGTCAGATTTTAAGAGAAAAAACGAATATATGCAGGAAGAATGCCGCAGCGAAATACGATTTTTTTGGAAGTAAAAATCTAACGATCCTCCAGCAGGAATAACCAACCATTTGACGTTCATCCCATGCAACATCGCTATTATTTTTTCAGCCCCATCCTGCTTTAATATCAGCCATTTCACACCATGCGCTAAAAGTACTTGAGGTGTGAGTTCAGAAGCCTTGCTTGGTGCTAAGAAATAACCACCTTGTTGCTCCGTATTTAAATAGGAATCGAGTCTTAATCTACTGATGTCCGATCCAACCCAAGTGTTGGTTAACAAAATATCGCTCTTTTCTGTCAAAATCAGTTTATTATCTTTATTTACCAAGGTTAAGTCAGCCTCAGAAACATTAGACAGCATAGAAGAAAACAAAATAAACCAAATCCCAATAGCACTGACTATGCCTCTTTTCAAAGGACTTTGATAAACCCAAACGATGACCAAAAGCAACATAAGTAGCCTTGGCACATCAGAGATATGCTGTTCGAAAATCAGCAATGGCCATTCAAAAGCGACCACTTCAAGAAAACTTATAAGATAATAAAGCAGTATTTCTAGTTGTTCATAGCTGTAGGTTGAACCGATGATCAGTACTTCCATACAAGAAAGCAGTGCCCATGGAAACCATAAAAAAGCCGCTAATGGAATAAGCAGAATATTTACTAAAATAGAAGCGCTAGAAATAGCGGCTTGCCAACCCAGAATCAGTACCATCGACGCGGTACTAAGCATCACTTGCACCATGAATAAACGCGATAGCTTTGTCGACGTCTGGCAAAACCCTATTAATAAATACACCATGCTAAATGAAAGCCATAACCCAGGGCTTAGTATCGCTCTAGGTTCAAAAAGTAACACCAGCCATAAAGCAAAGGTGATAATGCTATATGGTGAAAGCTTTAGCGCCAACATTCGAGCACACAAATACACACTAAGCATGATGGATGCCCTCACAACGGGTTCACCCCAATTTGTTATATAGGCATAAGCAAATAATAACGGAATGACAATCGCGGCATCACAATGCCAACGAGTCACTCCGTAAAGCACTAGCCTGTTAGGAAAAAACCGCCAAACACTTCGACTTATCATTCGACCAATGACAAACATAAAACCAGTGTGTAATCCAGAAACCACAAAAAGATGCGCTAAGCCCAGCGTACGAACCATCCAAGTATCGCGCTCGCTCCATAAGTCATCCTGACCTAATAACAAAGCCTTAGAAAAGCGCCAATAGTCAAAACTTTCAAAGGCGTGATCAAGTTTAGCTAAGAGCCTGCCTCTTACTGAAAAAGGCTTTTGCTCTAGACGCTGCAAATCTTCATCTGAAAAATGAACAGTCAGCTCTGCCGCTTGTCTTTTTATATAAAGGTTTTGCTGCCACCAAGAACCTTCTTGGTTTGGGAGTACAACGCGAGTAATGACACCTTGATATACCTTCTGCGATGATTTCACTAAATGAAACTTCGATTGCGAAAAAGTAAGGGAGAAATTATCTTGAGTACGCCGAACGCCGTCTTTTTCGAAATACACAAGTCGAATTGACTGTTTATCAGACCAAGTATTGGGGCTTGTCACTTGAGAGTGATTGCCAATGAGTTTTTTATTTTCAAAATCTACCAGGAGCTTGCTGTCTGTAGTTAACGATAAAAAAGGAGATGCTGAAAACTCACTGGAAAGAACAGAAACAAAGGAGATAAGTGTCAAAAACAATACTATTAAACGCTTTGACCATATTAAGTAGAGACACACCAGAATGATGTGAGTAGAATACATCCACAAATAATCGCTCGGCACCAGTACGGCGCCCATCAATATGGACAAACTACTTAGTAACATAAGACCTCCTTGTCTTAAATTGCTAAATTATTTTTTACCTGATTATGCCGAAGAATTATCTAAAAAAATTCATACCAAATCCAGAAAAACTTAAGCAAAGCAAAGCTTTAGGCCTATTAGGCTCGCAGATTTATGAAGCTAATTTATGGCATCTAAATCGTAAGTCTGTCGCGCGTGCTTTCTTTAATGGTTTGTTCTGGGCATTTATTCCCATGCCATTTCAGATGCTGGCATCTGCTTTGCTTGCTATACCATTACGCGCAAACATTCCGCTTTCCATAGCTCTGGTGTGGATCACAAACCCTATTACAATGCCCTTTGTTTTTTACTTCAACTACAAAGTGGGCTCATTAATTCTCGGATCTCATCATGAAAAAGGCTTCACGCTTTCTGTTGAGTGGATCTGGGATAAAATGGAACACATTTGGCTGCCACTTTATGTAGGTTCCATTGTATCCGGACTCATTGCTGGCGCTATCAGTTACGCAGTCATCATTGTCTTATGGCGTTTGCATGTTGTGAAACGCTGGAAAGAACGCAAACTTCGTAATAAAAACTCGGAAAAATAATCAACACAATCGCCAAAATTGATAATCAATCTTGGCGATTGTAAAAGACGCCTTATTTAAGTATTAAACGTCCGTTTGTTTTATCGGTTGTAAAGCACCTTGGGACAAGCGATAAGCTGAATCCATCCAGCTCAACATTTTCTCATCATGAGTAACAACCAAAAAAGCCATATCATAAGTAGTCTTAAGTTCATTGATGAGATTTTGAATCTCTAACGACGTGGTTTCATCCAAATTACCAGTGGGTTCATCCATCAATACGCACGCCGGACGATTAGCCAAAGCACGTGCAATGGCCACGCGCTGCCTTTCACCACCCGATAGTTGTGAAGGCTTATGATGCAAGCGATCTTTTAAACCAACCTGCCCTAATAATTCTTCTCCACGTATATTTGCTTCTTTTTTATTCATACCCGCAATCCACATAGGCATCAATACATTTTCCAACGCTGAAAACTCAGGAAGTAAATGATGAAATTGGTAAACAAAGCCCATTTCCTTGTTGCGCATTTTGGAGCGCTTGGCGTCTTTCATGCTAGACCAAGAAACATTCGCCAGTTTCACTTCACCTGTCGTTGCCAAATCCAAACCGGCAAGTAAGTTAAGCAGCGTGGTCTTTCCTGATCCAGAAGAACCGACGATTGCGCATGCCTGACCTTTGTTTAGGGTCAAATCAATAGAACGAAACACGTCCACAATTTGTTTGCCGTCTTGATATTGTTTCGAAAGAGCACGACATTCCAGTACCACATTATTCATAGCGTAATGCCTCTGCAGGTTCTACTTTTGAGGCTCGCCAAGCAGGATAAATAGTGGCAGTAACCGTCATGACAAAAGCGGATATAACAATCAATTTCACATCAGACCATTCAAGTTGAGAAGGTAAATAGTTAATAAAGTAAACATCTGAACTCAAAAACTGAACGTTCAACAGCGTCTGCACGGCGGCAATAATCTCGCTCACATTGAGCGCTAACGTCACGCCTAGCACGACACCAATAAATGTTCCCAACATGCCAATAAACATTCCCTGAACCACAAAAATCCACATAACCTGACCAGAGGTTAAGCCCATTGTTCTAAGAATGGCGATGTCATTCCGTTTATCCGTTACGACCATTACCAAAGTGGAAACAATATTAAACGCGGCCACAGCAACAATTAGCAGAAGCAGCAAACCGATCATGGTTTTTTCCATTTTAATGGCTTGGAAAAGGTTACCATGCGTTCGAGTCCAATCGCTTACCCTATTCTGCCCAGGCACAGCCCGAGCAATATCCCAAATGCGAGAAGGCGCTAAGAATAAATCATCAAATGAAATCCGTAATGCTTCGACCGAATCGTCTTGATAACGCTTTAGCTTGGCCGCATCCTTGATATTAATATACGCAAGGCTACTATCTAATTCAGCGCCCACTTCAAATGTTCCCACAACAGTAAAGCGCTTCAGCACTGGAGCGACACCAGCAATAGAAACATTTGCCTTGGGCAAAATTGCAGTGACTTTATCGCCAATATCAACGCGTAACATTTTGGCTAGCTGAGCACCCAATACGATACCAAAACGAGTGTCATTAAGAGCACTCAGAGAGCCTGAGGCCATGTTTTCATCAATGATTGACACTTTCTTTTCCATTTCTGGATTGATGCCATTTAAGATGGCGCCATGCACACTCGATCCAGATTGAAACATCACTTGAGCTTGAGTGTGGGGTGCGACACCAACCACATTCGGCATTTTTTCAACTAAGGTTGCCGTATTTCGCCAATCATCTAAAACCGGTCCACCCCATAAAGTTGCATGGGGAACCATGCCTAAAATTCGTTGACGCAGTTCTCGGTCAAAGCCATTCATTACAGACAAAACGGTAATTAAAACCATTACACCAAGTGCCAGGCCAGCAATAGATGAAAAACTGATAAAAGAAATAAAGTGGTTGGAACGTTTTGCCCGAGCATAACGCAGGCCGATGGCAATAGGGAGGAAGTTAATCAATGTATGTCCTTGTATGACAAGCTTTAATGGCAAAAATGGAGGAATATAATTCCTCCATTATGGACTAAATCGCCAATACGCTTATGCGTCGAAATCAATACCTATACGACGACCTACATCCTCGTAAGCTTCAATCACGCCACCTAAGCCTTGACGGAAACGGTCTTTATCTAATTTTTCTCTGGTGTTTGCATCCCATAAACGACAACCGTCTGGGGAAAATTCATCACCCAATACAACCTCGCCTTTATATAGGCCAAATTCTAGTTTGGAGTCCACTAGAATCATACCGCCTTCAGCAAAAATCGCTTTTAATACATCATTCACCTTAAATGTAAGCTCTTTTGCTTTTGCAAGGTCGCCTGCTTTTGCCCATCCGAATGATTCAACATGAGATTCGTTGATCATTGGGTCACCTAACGCGTCATTCTTTAAAAATAGCTCAAACGTTGGGGGCGTTAACGTAATGCCTTCCTCTACACCTAGACGACGGCATAAGCTCCCCGCCGCGACATTTCGAACAACACACTCAATAGGCATCATGTCAAGACACTTAACCAGTGACTCTGTATCACTTAAAAGCTTTTCAAAATGCGTAGGAATTCCTGCTTCTTGTAGCTTTGTCATGATGAATGCATTGAACTTATTATTCACCATGCCTTTGCGGTCAAGCTGCTCTATTCTTTTACCATCAAATGCAGAGGTGTCATCACGAAACACTAGAACCATTTTGTCAGGATCATCTGTACGAAATACAGATTTTGCCTTACCTGCATACAGCTCTTGTCGTTTTTCCATTGGAGGGTCTCCGGTCATCTTTTCTGAGGGGTTAATCTTAATTAGTTTACAAAGCGTTGTGTTAAATGAAACGACGTCACTTCTGGATAATCTGTTGCAGAAACATCGATCACTAAAAAATCACCCGCTTTTTGGTGGGTAATCTTATACGGGTATTCTCGCTCTTCCCAACCCACATCATCTAAGTTTCGACGATATACATTGAACAATTTTTGCTTTTCACCCTTTCCTACTGGAATATTGAAATCGACCACATCACCAATACGAGCAACATCTTCCGGAGGCACTGGCGCAAGTAACGGATCTACTCCTGGAACAATGTAGATTCCAGCCGCACTCAATGTCATTTCTAATTCAGATGGCGAAACATTATTGCCTAGGCGTATTGAATAAATACCCTTATGGTCAACCCATACTGGAAATGAAACCGCATCATCGCGATTCGATAAATAAGCAGAAGATTGATTTAATTGACGTCCTATTGTTCCCCATAGGCGTATCGCAACAGAGTAGGCATCGTCATTTTGATCTGGACTTATCCAGCCACTTGGTTCGACATCTTGCTGCTCATCACGAAACTGGACACGCATCAAAGTTTTACCTTCTATTTCATTGAAACGAAATGAGAATGCGGTTTGAGCTGGATGTATGCGTGTAATGCTACTCCACAATGACGCCCACCAACCTTGTGGATGAAAATCAAACGGAACCGTGGTTATTTGATCATCAGTTTGCGTTGAAATCGGTGTGCCTGCACCATGTAATGCGGTAAGGAAATCAGCCACGATACGTTTTGATTTCTCTTTGCTTGCAGGTATTAAAAACTCAATCGCATCGTCTTGTTCTGTAATCCCAACCGCAACCATAGGATAAAATACAAACGGCGCTCTAGGTGTGACAAATGGCTTCGAAGGCTCTAGATCCGCAATCGCTGTTTCATTTGGAATGACTAGAGTGTCTTTTGACGATGCTGACCCCGGAGGTACTGCCAATGTTGAGACAGCCGGTTTTTGATCCTGATAATCATCTGAATGATCGGTAAAAAAAACACTGCAACCAGACAATATTAGAGTGAGTGAACCCGCTCCCATTAACTGTAATGTAAACTTATTCATACTAATAAAACTCCAGCTTCTATCATTGCTTGCCTAACAGCAGAGTGATGCTGTTCAGAAAGAGGTGTTAATGGTAGTCGAATCCCTTCTTCGCATAGTCCTAATTGACTACAAGCCCATTTTACAGGGATAGGGTTAGACTCTAGAAATAAATTTGTGTGTAGTGAGCTGATAGTGCTGTCAATTGAATGAGCGCGATCAGCGTCGCCAGTTAACGCAAATTCAGCTGCTTGCGCCACGGCTTTTGGAGCCACATTCGCGGTAACTGAAATATTGCCTTTGCCACCAAGGAGTATAAGTGAAATCGCCGTTGGGTCATCGCCAGAATAAACAGCGAAGCTTGCAGGCAATAACTTAATAAGAGCTTCTCCTCGCTCTAAATTGCCTGTGGCATCTTTAATTCCCACTATGTTGTTGATTGCAGAAAGTCTAACGACGGTTTCATTTTGCATATCACATGCCGTTCTACCTGGCACATTGTAAAGAATTTGAGGGATTTCAACGGCGTCTGCAATGGCTTTGAAATGCTGAAACAAACCCTCTTGTGTTGGCTTGTTGTAATACGGTGTGACCAGTAAGCAGGCATCTGCTCCTGCTTCTTTTGCGCGACGAGTCAGATCAATAGCTTCATGCGTTGCATTTGCACCAGTACCCGCAATAACCGGCACTCGACCATTCACAGTATTGACTACCTGTCGAATCACATTGGCGTGTTCTACTGGTGTCAAAGTGGAAGATTCGCCCGTCGTGCCTACGGCAACAATGCCGTGTGTACCTTCATTAATATGAAACTCTATTAGATCATCTAATTTTTTAGTATCTACAGCGCCATCTGGTGACATCGGTGTGATAAGCGCAACTAAACTACCTGTGATCATTTCGAGCCTCCGATAAAATTATAAGCGCGCCTATAGTAACGTCCAGATTCAGGTTTAACAATAATCGAGGGGCGTAAAGCCAGGGTAAATTAGCGAGAAAGCGCATTCGGTGGGATTTTTTGCTTAGCTCTTGTTAAGCTAAGACTTTTTCACTAAGAATAAACAAATTATTTTTCTTTAAATATTTAGTTGAACAGAGAGTAATTATTATGACAATCGAAATTGGACAAATTGCGCCGGACTTTAGTGCGAAAGATCAGAATGGTGAGATAATCACACTTAGTCAATTCAAAGGTAAGAAAGTTGCTTTGTATTTCTACCCAAGAGATTCTACACCTGGCTGTACGGCTCAAGCTTGCGACCTACGCGACAATTATCAAACGTTACTAGAGCAAGATTTTGTTATTCTTGGAGTCAGTACTGATACAGAGAAAAAACATCAAAATTTCATCGCTAAGTACAATCTACCTTTTCCATTGATCGCTGATACTGAAAAAGACGTGCACGAGTTATACGGAACTTGGCAGCTAAAGAAATTTATGGGCCGAGAATCCATGGGAACAGTAAGAACAACGTTTATTATCGATGAAAACGGCCTGATCTCAGACATTATTAGCAAAGTAAAAACCAAAGAACATGCAGCTCAAATCCTGAAATAAGCAGAACTTAATAAAGGAGGTGCGATAATGCATCGCACCTTCTTTTTCTTATCTATATACCACCACGAATTTCCATTCTCACTTCTTCACGATAAAAATCACCTAATAATTGATGCGTTTCTTTGCTCAAAGGAGGCAAAGATGACACGCCTGCATTGCGTATTACTTGAGAGGAATGGCTTGCGCCCGCAATAATACTAGACACCTGTGGTTGATCTAATATCCACCGAAGGGAGACATCCAGTACTGTTTGATTATCCGGCAATTTGTTTTTTAACGAGTCAACCAGAATAACCCCCTTTTTAAAAGGAATACCGTTGAACGTTTCCCCAACATGGAAAGCGGCACCATCTTTGTTGTATGAGCGATGATCATGCTCATTGAATACATAATCCGCGCGCATTTTTCCAGACAACAAACCACTCGCCAACGGTAAACGCACAATGATGCCGACATTGTTTTTCTCTGCTATTGGAAAAATCGACTCAACAGCGTCTTGCCGAAAGACATTGAATAAAATCTGTAAACTGGCTATTTCAGGATGCTCACAGCAGAATTTTGCTTCATCTAGCATTTCCACACTAGCGCCGAAATGCTTGATAACACCTTCTTGTTTGAGGTCTTCCATCCAAGTAAGAATATCGCCAGCAAAAAGCACCTCTCTTGGTACGCAATGCAATTGAGCCAAATCAATCGATTCAACCCCCAATCTTTTAGCCGAAGCCTGCAAACTCCTTTTCACAGATGCTTTGCTGTAACCATCAGGGTATAACGCGGCATCACGTCCAACTTTTGTAGCAATAATGGGCGGCGTTGTTAAAGCCCGGCGCCATTGCCCTATTCGTTGCTCACTTAAACCGCCGCCGTACACGTCCGCTGTATCAAAAAAACTGATTCCGTGATCAACAGCCGTTTGCAAAATAGCATTTGCCTCTTTATCTTCCACGGGGCCAAAGTCATTCCCCAGCTGCCAGCATCCCAAGCCAATTTCTGAGACCTTGAAACCTGTTTTACCTAATATTCTTGTATTCATAACCCTTCTCCATGCCCACTATTAGCGAATGGCACTACTATACGAGTCTTTAAACTGTTTATAATTATCAATACATTAAATGCATTGTTTATTGAGACTTAACAATATGAATATTCATCTTCCTGAGGGCATACGAACATTTTTAGCGGTTGTGGAAGCCCATAGCTTCTCCAAAGCCGCCGAGCAACTTAATATTTCCCGAGCGCGAGTCTCGCAGATTATTAGTCGTCTAGAAAAAGACATGGGCGTTCAGTTACTTTATCGGTCGACTCGATCTCTTTCTTTATCGCCCGCTGGAGACACATTTTATCAACTGTCACGACAAGGTATTGATCAGCTGGAGCATGCGGTTCTATCGGCCCAGAATGCACACTCAAGTATTAGCGGACAGATCAGAATCAATGCGGTAGGTGGTTTATTCGGTGAAGAAATACTCGCACCAATATTGGTTCGCTTTATGGGGGAAAACCCTGAAATAGAAATAGATTTAAGCTTTTCAAGCACTCGGGAGGACTTAATCGAAGCGCAATATGATTTGGTGGTGAGAATGGGGGTTTTACCTAATTCAAACCTCATTGGTCGCAAGCTCACCAGCTACACAAACCATCTTGTCGCCAGCCCAAACTACCTAAAGTCAATGCCAGCACTTAATAGTCCAAAGGACTTACTGGATCACGCTTTGATTAATGGTTCGGTGAGAAGGTGGTCTTTTACAAATACCTCAAACGATGAAAGATACGAACTTCCAGTACAAGGCAAATTAAAATGTTCAAATGGACACGTAGCAAAATTAGCAACACTAAGTGGTGCAGGTATATCCCGTCAGCCAGCTTATTATGTAGAACAAGAGATTGAATCTGGGAGACTCATTGAAATACTTCCACAGTGGCAATTACCTCCTTCCGATGTCACGCTGCTTTACCCTCAATCGAGAAACATAAGCCTTAGAGTAAAAGCGCTGGTGCACTATCTCATTGAAGCCTTTAAGATAAGCAACGATTAAAACAAAAGAACGCACAATACAAACAAAGGTTTTCTATGCTAACGGCATTGGCTGACGCACTCGCTCCCATTCTACTCATTATTGGCTTAGGCTTTTTTCTTGGCAAGAGAACAGACTATCTAAACAGTCCCTCGTTAGGCGCTTTGGTCTCAAATTTAGGCTTACCTGCTTTGTTACTTTACTCGGTATTATCGATGCAAATGCAGGTTTTCAGCATGCTAAAAATCATTGCTGCGACTGTTATTGTGCTAGCTGTTGTAGCATTGCTTTCGTACGTTTTTTTAAAAACTTTTAAATTGCCGACACGCTTCTACTTACCTCCGCTGGTCAACCCAAACACAGGCAATCTTGGTATCCCTATCGCTTACGCCTTGTTTGGAAATGAAGGCATGGCCATTGCGGTCGTCATTTCATCGGTCGTACAAATCAGCCACTTCACTTTAGGGGTTGGCTTTATGTCTGGAGCCTATCATCCAAAACAATTGCTCAAAAATGGCCCTGTCATTGCTTTATTACTTGGTGCGGCTTTATTAAGCTTTAAGGTGAATTTACCTGCGCCATTAATGAATACATTGAGCATGCTCAGTAATATTACATTACCCATCATGCTGATGCTTCTTGGTAAGTCTCTAAGTAGCTTGAGCATAAAAGAAAGCAGTAAAATCAATAGAGCGGCGGCCTTGTCTCTATTCCGTCCTGTCGTAGGTGTATTGAGCGCATGCCTCGTTGTCTATTTTTTCCCACTCAGTCACTTAGAAAGTTCTGTATTAATTGTGCTGAATGCAATGCCAGTTGCCGTTATCAGCTACATGCTGACTATCAAGTTTAAAGGGCCGGTTGATGACATTGCGCTGATGATTCTTCTTTCTTTACCTGTGTCTCTTTTCATTGTGGGCTTTCTATGGTGGTTTCACCTTTAAGCTACTTAGATTTAAGCCAATCAAGGAAAACTGTAACAGGTGCGGTTGGGGCTCGCTGCTTAGGAAGCGCAATATAATAACCATTATTGGATTGCACGGTGAAATTTGATAGTGGGACCAATACTCCACTTTGAATATAGTCATCCAACAGCGGCGACCATCCAAGGCCAATACCTTGCCCAGAAATAGCGGCCTGAACTAATAATGTATAATTATCAAACTCCATAACTGATTCTGATGGCTGCCATTGTGAGCCATTCAGCTGAAAAAGTGACTCCCAATCCATCCACTTTTGTCCCATATCTGCGTTTAGCCTTAATAAAGGCGATTTAACTAACTCCGTCAGGTGTGTAAAACCCGCAAATTCATCAAATAATTTTGGACTACAGACGGGATACACTATTTCCGGTAAGAGCTTTTCGGTCAAATATCCTTGATATCGCCCCTCACCAAATAAAATCGCCACATCAGCTTCAATAGACACTAAATCCATTTCTGATTGAGAAGTTTGGATGCGGATATCAATGTCTTTATGCAATCGACGAAACTCTGGCAACCTAGGCATTAGCCAAAAAGCGGCAAAAGCGAAATCCGTTGCGACAGTAATGCGTTGTGTTTTAGGTTTCTGTTTTATTTTTTGCAGCACATCTCGTAAATCTCGCAGGCTCGACTGTGTCGTTTTTAGCAAAACATGCCCTGCATCCGTAAGCACAACACCACGATAAATTCGTTCAAAAAGAGCGACGCCAAGAGATGCTTCTAACATTCGTATTTGCTGGCTTACCGCTGGCTGCGTGGTGCCTAATTCGCGCGCTGCTGCGGTAAAGCTTAGCAACCTTGCTGATGTTTCAAAAACGACAAGGGATTGTAAAGGCGGAAGTTCAGTATCCATTAACATAAGTAAAGCTTATCCCGTGCATAAGATTTAGGTCAGTTTACAACATTGGTTTCATAGCGCAATGTTACTAAAACAAGGCGATTAGTGACAATAGATCCTTATCTACATCCTTTTTACATTAGAGAAAATTATGTCAGAAAAACAACCAAATATCCTTTTTATTATGGCTGACCAATTGGCAACGTCTGCACTTCCCATCTATGGCAATTCTGTTGTAAAAACACCGCACTTAAGCTCGCTAGCAGAAGAAGGCGTTGTCTTTGACTCGGCCTACTGTAACAGTCCACTTTGCGCACCTTCGCGCTATGTTTTAATGACAGGACAGTTACCCAGTAAAATTGGCGCATATGACAATGCCGCCGATCTTTCTGCCGACATTCCAACCTTTGCCCATTATCTTCGCGAGCAGAATTACAAAACAGCCCTGTCTGGTAAAATGCACTTTTGCGGACCAGACCAATTACATGGGTTTGAAGAAAGGCTTACCACTGATATCTATCCTGCCGATTATGGTTGGTTCCCTAATTGGGATGACCTTACAACGCGCCCTACTTGGTATCACAATATGTCATCCGTTACTCAAGCCGGCCCATGTATCCGTAGTAATCAATTAGATTTTGACGACGAAGTTGTGTTCCACGCTCAGCGTTATTTGTATGACTATGTAAGGCGCGATCAAGATCGACCATTTTGTCTGACAGTATCCATGACTCACCCTCATGATCCTTACGCAATTCCGCAAGAATATTGGGACAGATACAGTAACGACGACATTGAATTGCCTAAAATCAATATCAAAAAAGAAGACCAAGATCCTCATTCAGCTCGTCTACAAGAAGTATATGCTTATCACGATCAAGACATTAGCGAGCAAGAAATTAAAAATGCACGCAGGGCCTATTACGGAGCCATCAGTTACGTAGATGATAAAATCGGTTTGCTATTAAAAGCCCTAAAAGAAACAGGTCTGGATGACAATACCATCATTGTATTCTCTGGTGACCATGGCGACATGCTGGGTGAAAGAAATCTCTGGTATAAAATGTCATTTTTTGAAGGCTCTGCTCGAGTGCCAATGATAGTCCATGCACCAAAACGCTTTTCCGCTAAACGGGTTAAAGAATCGGTTTCTACCATGGATTTACTACCGACTTTTCTTGAAATGGCAACCAATAGCCAACACCAAACTTACGCAATGCCAATCCAAGGCAAAAGCTTAATGCCACATATTGAAGGCCGGGGAAATGGGCATGATGAAGTGATTGGTGAATACTTCGGCGAAGGCGCAATCGCTCCACTTCTAATGATACGCAGAGCGCAATACAAATACGTTTACTGTCATATAGACCCAGAGCAACTGTTTGACCTAGAAAATGATCCTGACGAGCTGAACAATCTTGCTGTTGACCCAAACTATGCGAACTTACTTGGCACCTTTAATAAAGAAGCTCTTGAGCGCTGGGACTCGAATTCCATGACACAAGATGTACTTATTAGCCAACGCCGTCGTCGTTTAATTGTAAAAGCCATGAACAAAGGTAAACGAATGACTTGGGATCACCAGCCCATTTTTGATAGTAGTGAAATGTACATGAGAAATCACATTGATCTAGATGACCTAGAAAGCCGATCTCGATTTCCTAAAGTCGAGTAGGCGTAATTTTAAAGCATCATTAAAAAATAGGAGCACGAGAATGAAAGCACTTTCTTTCAGCAAAACAGGATTAAAAATAGTAAGTGTGGCGAGCCTACTTATCGGCAGTAGCCTTGCCCTATCCGCTGAACCTGAGCAATGTAAAAAAGTCACTTTTAGTGATCCTGGTTGGACTGATATCGGGGCAACAAATGGTGTAGCGACCACTTTATTGAAAGCAATGGGGTACGATACTCAGGTGTACCTCCTTAGCGTCCCCGTTGGCTTTGAAAGCTTGAAGAATGGTGAAATTGACGCTTTCATGGGAAACTGGATGCCTGCCCAATCCGCTTTTATCGACAAATATGAAAACAATATCGATGTTGTTCGCACCAACTTAGAAGGCGTGAAATTCACCTTAGCGGTGCCTAACTATGTCTTTGATGCCGGCGTGACAGATTTTTCGGATTTGTCCAAATTTGGTAAAGAGTTCCGTCAGCGAATCTATGGTATTGGTGCTGGCGCACCTGCAAATCAAAAGCTACAAACTATGATCGATACGAATGATTTTGGCTTAAAAGATTGGAAGGTGGTTGAGTCCGGTGAACAAGCGATGCTGTCACAGGTAACAAGAACGGTAAAGCGAGATAATTTCATTGTCTTTCTTGCTTGGGAACCACATCCAATGAACGTCAATTTTGATCTAAAATACCTAAGTGGTGGCGACAAGTATTTTGGCCCAAATTTTGGTGGTGCAACTATTCGCACTTTAACTCGCAAAGGCTATGCGAACGAGTGTAAGAATGTCAGCAAACTGCTCAGTAATTTGGAGTTTGGCTTAACCATGGAAAACGAAATAATCGGTTCTGAAGAAAAGCCTGAACAAGCGGCAGCAAGCTGGATTAAAGCCCACCCAGAAGTATTAGATAAGTGGCTACAGGGTGTTACAACCTACCAGGGTCAACCAGCACTGCCTGCGGTTAAAAAGCAGCTTAGTGCTATGTAACTCAATTTTTCGTTTATTCAAATTTGAAATCAAAAAAACCGCATATTTTATGCGGTTTTTTTATTTTTATAACAATATTACTGACGTGTTAAGCGATCATTGCCCAATATAAGTGGAGCAGAAGAACGATAGGGATTGATATCCAAACCTCCGCGCCTTACGTATCGAGCATAAACCGTTAAACTCTCTGGCTGACATTGCTGCATGATGTCGATAAAAATGCGTTCAACACATTGTTCATGGAAATCCGTATGTTCACGGAACGATACAATGTATTTGAGCAAACTTTCATGGAGTATTTGTGAGCCTTTATAATCGATAAAAACAGACCCCCAATCTGGTTGATTAGTAACGGGGCAATTCGATTTTAAAAGATGGCTCACCAAGCGCTCTTCAACAACACCAGAAAATGCATCAAGCGTCAGCAATCCAGCATTAGGGTGATATTCTGTAATATCAACGTCTAGGTCATCGATACAGTAATCTGGCGTCAAAACAACAAGAGAAGCCATTGAATCAACATCACGAATGATCACAGTGACGTCAGCACCAGCGGCCTTTGAAAGATCTTTTTCAAGAATGGCCTGTACATCTTCAGTCGAGTCATAGCGCATTTGATTTAGCGAGTTCAAATACAATTTAAACGATTTAGACTCAATGATATTTGGCGAGTCACAAGGTAAACGAAATTCAGCCAAAGCAACCACGGGCTTCCCTTTCAAATTTAACCACGACAGCTCATAAGCATTCCAAACATCTTCGCCATAAAAAGGAAGCCGTTCAGACGCAATGCCCATTTCAGACCATTTATCCACTCTTGCAATGGGGTAAAGCAACCCTGAATCGTACTCAGAAACATAGTCTGTTTGCTGACCTAAGGGTAAAAATCCCATATAACACTTTCCTCAGTTTCTAATGCCTTTGCCTTGATTAAGCAAACGCAAACTATACCAAAACAATACAACAATAAATGAACTTACAATAACAAGCGCCCAATATACATTAATATCAGACACCCCTAAAACACCGTAGCGAAATGCATTAACCATATATAAAACAGGGTTTAATAACGAAACCGATTGCCAAAAAGTTGGGAGTAAATCGATCGAGTAAAAAACACCGCCCAAATACGTTAACGGCGTTAGGATAAAAGTAGGAACGATCGATACATCATCAAAACTTCGTGCGTAAATGCCATTAATAAAACCACCCAGTGAAAACATAATCGCGGTTAAAAATACCACTAAAACTGTGATAAATAAGCTTTCTAATGCCAAGTGCGTGAAAAACAAAGACAATACGGTTACGACTAAGCCAACAAGCAGACCTCGCGCAACACCACCCAAAACATACCCCACCAAAATAATCCAATTAGGTGTAGGTGAAACCAACAGCTCCTGAATGCTATGTTGAAATTTTGCAGAAAAAAACGATGAAGACACATTTGAATAAGAGTTGGTGATAACCGACATCATGATCAAACCAGGAACGATATATTGCATATAACTAAAGCCGCCCATTTCGCCGATACGGTCACCTATTAAGTTACCAAAAATAGCAAAATATAATGTCATTGTAATAGCGGGCGGCAATAAGGTTTGTGGCCATATACGAGTAAACCGACGAATTTCTTTGATTAAAATTGTATAAAACGCAATCCAAATTTCGGAGTTTTTCATCTACCTACCCTTTAATTAATTTAACGAAGAGCTCTTCGAGTCGATTAGATTTATTACGCATGCTGACGACATTCACTGAAATCGCATCCAGCGCGTTGAAAATGGTGTTAATCGATTGCCCTTTTACTACTTCAACTTCAATAGAGCTGGCATCTTTACTTAGCGACACTCCAAAACCAGGCAAACGCCAACCATCAGGAAGATTACTATCGAGATCCAAAATAAACGTTTCTTGATTCAACGTTTTCAATAAAGCTTTTACGCTGGTATTTTCAACAATTTCACCATCATTTATAATGGCGATATTTCGACATAATTGCTCTGCTTCTTCCAAGTAATGGGTTGTCAGAATAATTGTCGTTCCCTGCTCATTTAATGTTTTTATAAATTCCCACATAGATCTGCGTAACTCTATATCGACGCCGGCAGTGGGTTCGTCTAGGATAAGCACATCGGGTTCATGAACCAGCGCCCTCGCTATCATTAATCGTCGTTTCATTCCGCCAGACAGCATACGAGACTGAACGTCTTTTTTATCCCACAAATCCAATTGCTTTAAATACTTTTCTGCACGCTTAGCTGCCACGGACTTACTGATTCCATAAAAGCCAGCCTGAGTAGCCACAACATTAAATACAGTCTCAAAAACATTAAAATTAAATTCTTGAGGCACTACTCCTAAATGTTTTTTCGCAGAGGCAAAATCCTTATCAATGTCCGTACCAAAAATAGACACCTTGCCTGACGTTTTATTCACTAAAGAGCACAAAATACCAATCGTTGTCGACTTGCCTGCACCATTAGGGCCAAGCAATGCAAAAAAATCGCCTTTCTCAACTTTGAGATCAATACCTTTTAATGCTTCAAAGCCGCCTTCATAGCGCTTTTTAAGGTCACTAATTTCGATTGCATATGTCATAATTAAAGTTCTCGTACGGCAAAAGCCGACTATATAGTTACTTATTTGAATAGGGTTTTACGTGGAATCACGCACACAACACATACTTGACGCTTTCGATGATTTGCGTCATCGCATTGCAGAGCACGCTCCTTTTGATCAGCCAGATTTGGCAGAAGAAGAAATAGACTTCTTAGAAAGGTGGGATGACCTGAAAAATAAAATTCAGGAAAATACCCATGATTATACGTTTGATGCCCAAGAAATATTATCACGCTTCATACGATGCTACGCAAACCTAGTCCCGCTAGTAAAGAGAGAGCTACTATGGTTTGTTGGTGGCGAGTGCCTACACTTTCTAGGCGATGAGGAAATATCTCTTTATCAGCAATTGGAAGACCATTTGTACGAGCTAGACAGTCAAAACAAAAGTTATGATATTTCCAAAGAAATTAACGCATTACGCGACACTCCAACTCAAATGCATTAAAGAGAATAAAATGGGCGAAATCAAACTCGCCCATTTACCTTCTAAGGCATTTTCTTAAAAACTAACGTTCCATTCGTACCACCAAAGCCAAATGAATTGTTCAAGACAACCTCTATTTTACGCTTTTGTGGTGTAATCGGAACATAATTTAAATCACAGCCATCACTGGGTTCTGCTAAGTTAATCGTTGGTGGTGCGACTTGATCTCGAATAGCTAAAATAGAAAAAATCGATTCTACCGCACCAGATGCACCCAATAGATGCCCTATCATAGATTTAGTAGAGCTTATTGCAACATCTGAGGCAAAATCCCCCATGAGGGCTTTCACCGCTTGAGTTTCTGCTAAATCACCTGCAGGTGTTGATGTACCATGAGCATTAATATAATCAACATCTTGGGGATTAAGGTTCGCATCTTTTAATGCAGCACTCATTGCTGACGCTGCACCCTCTCCACTCTCTGGCGGAGCGGTAATATGATGTGCATCATCGCTCATCCCAAAGCCAACCAGCTCTGCGTATATTTTTGCGCCACGAGCGACTGCATGCTCAAATTCTTCTAGAACCAAGATACCAGCACCATCCCCCATAACAAAGCCATCACGATCTTTATCCCATGGACGACTTGCTGTTTTATGATCATCATTACGGGTAGACAATGCTCTAGCGGCTCCAAAGCCACCAATACCTAACGGTGTAATCGCCATCTCTGCACCGCCAGCAATCATCACATCTGCATCGCCATAAGCAATCATACGACCTGCCATGCCAATATTATGAGTACCTGTTGTACAAGCAGTAACAATTGAAATGTTAGGGCCTTTAAAACCAAAACGTATAGCAACATGACCAGAAATCATATTAATAATCGCGCCTGGAACAAAAAATGGAGAAATACGTTTTGGACCAGATTCATTCAATAGTTCTAGGTTTTTTTCGATCATCGGCAAACCGCCAATACCAGAACCTATTGCACAGCCAACACGACTTAAATCTGCACTATCAGCATTTAAATCAGCATCTTCCAATGCCTGTACAGCGGAAGCGATGCCATATTGAATGAAAAGATCCATTTTGCGAGCTTCTTTTACGCTCATATATTGAGTCGCATCAAAGTTATTTACTTGAGCCGCAAAACGAGTGGAAAATTGGCTAGCGTCAAAAGAAGTGATCTCCGATACACCGCTCTTGCCTTCCAATATATTATCCCACGTATCTTTCACGTTATTGCCAAGGGGTGTCACCATTCCCATTCCTGTGACTACAACCCGACGACGAGACATAAGATTCCTCCAACAATTCGCCCCAAAACGCTTCTAGGACTATTAATAAGAAAAGCCGCTGTAACGAATACAAGCGGCTTTTCGGGAAACTCAGTTCACTAATATATTACAAGTTAGCGTTTATATAATCGTTCGCTGCTTGCACGGTAGTGATTTTCTCAGCTTCTTCATCAGGAATTTCAGTATCAAATTCCTCTTCAAGAGCCATTACCAACTCAACTGTGTCTAGGGAATCTGCACCTAGGTCATCAACGAAAGAGGCTGAATTAACAACATCTTCTTCTTTAACACCTAGTTGTTCACAAACGATTTTTTTAACGCGTTCTTCAATGCTACTCATTAGAAGTTCCTACTCTACTCATTAACA
Source organism: Marinomonas maritima (assembly GCF_024435075.2). Lineage (NCBI taxonomy): Bacteria > Pseudomonadati > Pseudomonadota > Gammaproteobacteria > Oceanospirillales > Oceanospirillaceae > Marinomonas > Marinomonas maritima. Next base: position 899,121 of record NZ_JAMZEG020000002.1, read on the forward strand.
GCTCAGTGTGAGCATATTATAAAAATTCGATCACCAAAAAAAGTGTGATTCTCGACATGAACCGGAAATGTATTTTCGTTGAATTAAACATAAAATTCAACTCAAATTACGACATATACATACCACCATTGACATGTAATGTTTCACCGGTGATGTAAGCAGCGCCTTGCGACGCCAAAAATGCGACTGCCGCCGCAATTTCTTCTGGTTGACCAAGGCGAGACGCTGGCACTTTTTCGACCAATTTGGTCTTCTGCTCTTCAGGTAACACCTTCGTCATATCTGTTTCAATGAACCCAGGAGCAACACAGTTTACTGTGATACCACGAGACCCAATCTCTGCCGCCAAAGAACGGCTGAAGCCTTCTAAACCAGCTTTAGCTGCAGAATAATTTGTTTGTCCGCCGTTGCCCATAGAGCCAACAACCGAACTGATGCTAATAACTCGACCGAATTTTGCTTTAGTCATTCCGCGTAAGCAAGCTTTTGTCACACGAAAAACAGAAGTTAAGTTGGTATTAATAACTTGATCCCACTCATCTTCTTTCATGCGCATCATTAAATTATCGCGGGTAATGCCGGCATTGTTAACCAAAACCGTTGGTGCACCGCACTCTGCGGTAATAGCTTTAATCACCACATCAACGGACTCACTAGAGGACACATCCAAAACCCAGCCCCTACCATTGCTCCCTAAGTAATCACTAATGCTTTGCGCGCCAGACTCACTTGTCGCCGTGCCAATGACAGTTGCACCTTGCTCAACAAGCGCAAGCGCAATCGCTTTACCTATGCCACGAGTAGCGCCAGTCACTAACGCTATTTTTCCTTCAAGACTCATACTTGTCTCCAACGATTTATTACAAATATATAAAACAGAATTAGGCAGACAGCGCCGCTTCAAATGCTAACAAATCACCCAGAGATGACGTATTCAACCCTTTAATAATTCGCTTATTTAATCCACTCAATACTTTACCAGGACCGCACTCTACTGTTGCAGTAATGCCTAGTTCAGAAAGCAAGGCAATAGATTGAGTCCACAGCACAGGCTCACTTAACTGAGACACCAAATTCACTTTAATAACAGCAGGGTCAGAAACAGCTTGAGCAGTTACATTTTGAATTAAGGTACAAGTTGGCACGCTAAACGCTATAGATTCTAATTTCTCAGCCAGTTTTATACCGGCTGGAATCATCAGTTCACAGTGCGAGGGCACACTAACAGGTAGAGGCAATGCTCGTTTAGCCCCAGCTTCCTTCGCATTTACCATCGCTTCTTCAACTGCTGCAACATGACCAGCAATAACAACCTGCCCCGGAGAATTAAAGTTCACTGCGCTAACAATACCAGAAACAGAATCGCATGCAGCAATCACTTTATTATCATCAAGACCTATAATCGCTGCCATTGCGCCTTCGCCAGCGGGCACGGCTTGAAGCATGTATTCACCTCGTAACTTAACCAGCGCTATAGCATCGGTAAAAGCAATAACACCAGCACAAACTAGCGCTGAGTATTCGCCTAAACTATGGCCAGCAACATAAGCTGGTTTAAGACCGCCCTGTTGTTCCCATAGGCGCCACAGCGCGACGCTTGCGGCCAAGAGAGCTGGTTGAGTTTTGTCTGTCTGGCCAAGCTGCTCAGCGTCATTCTGTACTAGACTCCATAAGTCATAACCCAGAATCGCCGACGCTTCCGAAAAAGTTCGTTCTATTATGTCATGCTTTTCTGCTAAATCAGCCAGCATGCCCAATTGCTGAGAGCCCTGACCGGGAAAAACAAAAGCTAATGTATTGCTCATTTAATCTCCTAACTATAAAGCACTATTGCAAAGTCGCGTTTCAATAGCAGAATACAAATCTGCTCGCGCAATATCAATCCCATACTCAATCGCACCGATCATAGCGGCTAAATCAGAACAACCATGACCTTTTACCAAATTGCCACGCACACCGACTAAACAAGCGCCATGCCTGCGTTCAGTTTGGTAAAAAGTCTCAAATAAGGACAATGTCCCGTCTAAACCTTTAAGCTTACCCATTAAAAAAGACAGTAGCCCTTCTGATGCTTTTAACACCGCGTTACCTACCATTCCGTCACATACAATGACGTTTTTTTCACCTTCAAAAAGCTCTGTGCCTTCAGCATAACCAAGATAAGGAGGCCACGCTCTGTCAGATAAAAGGCGATCTGTTTCTCGAATAACCACACTGCCCTTGGAGCTTTCAACACCTACGTTCAATAAGCCTACTTTTGGCACTTCATCACTCAAAGCTTCAACATACGCCGCACCTAATTCAGCAAAACCGACCAACATCGAAGGCGGACAATGAACATTTGCACCTAAATCAACCAAACATCGCAATGGGTTAGAGTAAAGCTCTCTAATCAATGCTGGGTAAAGTTTAGGTCTTAACACACCCAATATATGTCGTGCCAATGCAACCATAGCACCTGTATTCCCTAAGGTTACAACAACATCTGACGATTTCTGAGCCAATGCATTCAGCGACTGATAAAGCGTACTATTACGACGACGAAATAAAGACAAAACGATCTCTTCGTCTCCATCTATCACATCAGAGCAAACAATCAGAGATAAGCGTTCATGAGGCGCAGGAAGGTCCAAATTGGAGTGAGGGGAATAATAAATAGTGATGACGACATCTTGATGGCGAGAGAGAATATTCACTGCGCCGTCAAATGCAATGCGGGGACCTAAGTCCCCGCCCATAGCGTCTAAAGCTACCCTAATCATGGGTATCTTAGTTACTCACCTTTAGGGGTGATAACTTGACGGCCACGATAAAAACCATCTGCAGAAATGTGGTGACGACGGTGAAGTTCACCAGTAGTCTTTTCTACAGAAAGAGTTGCGCTTGTCAAAGCATCGTGTGAACGACGCTGACCGCGGCGTGAACGAGTAACTTTACTTTTTTGTACTGCCATTTTTTGGAGCTCCTAACTTTACTTGGCCTTTAATTGGGCCAATATACTAAATGGATTCGGTTTTTCGCCATCCGGTGCGTCATCGGTAGACGAGGCATACTTTACAGCTGTTGGGTTGCAACCACTTTCTTCGTGATAAGCGACAATTGGTAAGGCAAGTATAATTTCTTGCTCTACCATATCTGCTAGAATTACGTCACCGTCGGTCATGACAACAGGATCGTAATCCTTCGGTAAATTTTTCGCATGATCTTCGTCATAAACAAAGCCTAAGGATAAATCTAACGCCAGATCATGAGTAACTGCTTCCATACAGCGTTGACAAACAACTTGTACTTGAGCGGTTAATGATCCAGTAGCAATGTAGCGCCTATCCTCATCAACTCTAAAGTCTAGATGAATAAAAGCATTACCCTCATTAGAAGCTAAGATAGTACAAAGCTCCTTAAATTCATTAAGGGGCACGTACCCTTCAAACGCCAACTCATAGTTAGCGTATTTACGAGGGTCAAAATGTTTAGGTAATGTATCATTCAACATGGCGGGGAATAGTATTGCCAAGGGCCCTTTTTGTCAAAGTCTAAGTGCCGTTAAAATACATTTTTTCATTTTTTTAAGCCATTCCAAGTAAAAAAACGTAAAATCAGCTCTTATTCCAGTAAAGCGGTCAAAATAGAATGCAAAAAAAACTTATTTTAGGTTCCTCTTCTCCCTATCGAAAAGGGCTGCTAGAACGCCTAAATATCCCATTTGAATGCCACTCCCCGAATATTGATGAAAGCCCTTTGGATAAGGAGCTAGCGGCTTCCTTGGTACAGCGCCTAACCATTGCGAAAGCGTTTGCCGTCCACAATGAACGCCAGCAAAAAAACATACCATCGGACTGTCTCATTATTTCATCTGATCAAGTCGCCGTATTGAATGAGGACATATTGGGTAAACCGCTTTCAGTAGACAATGCAATCAAACAACTTTCAGACTTTAGTGGCAAGAAGGTGAGTTTTTTAACAGGACTCTGCGTTTTAAATGAGAAAAGTCAAACCTATCAATACACATTGAACGAATATCATGTGTATTTTAGACACTTAACTTTAGAAGAAATTAGTCGCTATGTGGCGATAGAGCAGCCTCTAGATTGTGCGGGCAGTTTTAAATGTGAAGGGCTAGGGGTTTGTCTTTTCAATAAAATGGAAGGAGATGACCCGAGCAGCTTGATTGGGCTACCTCTCATTTCCCTTTGCCACCTTCTTAAAAAAGAAGGTGTGAACCCAATTGGCTAATAGCCCTTTGGGAAGGAATAGTAACTTGAAGAAGGCGACTCAAGACCATCGATCGCCTTTAGAGTCACCTCATAACCAAATTTAATCAATTCTTTGGCTCGCCAAAACTCATAAAAACCCGATATATCCTTTGGGATTGAAATCAGCAAATCTGGCGGGTAGCCAGCCAATTTATATTGAGTTAGCGACTCTTGCATCGTTTCAAACATCATATTGACAGTCTGTAAGCGACCCCAACTTTCCGGTGAATATTTAGGCCTTTCTTTGTCATCAGGATCATCCTGCCCTTTACTGAAAAAACCTTTTGCGCTATGCCACCAAGCAGGACCCTCTTCATCGACTTCCAGAGCCTCAGAAGCCTCTTTTAACAACCCCTCAGCAGGACCATTAAGATCAACCGCAATAATATAGTCAGCCCCAGCTGATACTGATGGAATGATAGGCAAAGGATTCAAGACCCCACCATCAACATATATACGGCCGTTAAGTGAAACAGGAGATAAAATAGAAGGAATCGCTGACGACGCTCGCATAGCACTGATTAAATCACCACGCTGAAACCAAAATTCCTTTTGGTTCAATAATTCGACGGCAACAGAGGTGTAAGTAATAGGCAAAGATTCAATAGAAGGTTCACCTATTATCTTTTGAACCTTCTCAAAAAAACGATCTCCTTTAATATACCCTCCATTTAACAAAGACATATCAAGTAACCTAATAACATCAACTCGATCCAATGACTCTGCCCACTCACGGTATTCCGCTAGTTTTCCCGCAGCGAAAACACCACCAACGATAGCACCAATAGAGCAACCTGAAATACTGATAATGTCGTAACCACGCTCTTCAATTGCCTGTATCACGCCAATATGTGCGTTACCACGCGCAGCACCGCTCCCTAAGACAAGAGCCACTGTTTTTTTCGTATTCACTAATCCCGCCTATGGACGCACATAAACAAAAGAAATTCGATTAACCCCAAGCGACTCACGCCCAAGATCAGCCAAATTAATAAAGCGCACTTTGGTTTCCAGCTGACCACCCAAACCAGCCCTTGCAATCTGAATTAGCTGATCGCCAGCCTCAATCGCACTTATAGTGCCTTTTTTCTCGCTAGTAACGAAACCAACGACACTTTGCCCTGCCGGTAAATCGCTGACAAAACGACGAATTCTTGGAATGTCCTGCACATCCATTTGCGCAACGATATTGAATTCAGTATCTTGTGCATTGGTGGATTTAACTTCATCCAAGCGAACCATCACATCGCCAGCCCCCCGACGATTAACATACAGAACTTGATAGACATCTTGCTTATTTTTAACCACAAGCAAAAATTGATTCTGATCCGCACCATTTAGAAGATAGTCACCGAAAAAATTATTAGCCCAAGCATTACTACTACCACAACTTCTACTCTCACACTCAAACAAAACGCTTCGACCATCAGACAGCATCTGCGCGCGATAATGCGTGTAAACATCAGGTAAAAGGGCATTCCGATTGATTTTATAGAGCGACGTAAAATAATCACCGTTCAACCTAACCACTGATTCAGGCTCCCAACCACTACCAGAACGACTAATCTTACTTAAAGGAATTTCAATCAACTGACCAGACTGAGAATTACTCTTAACTAACTGCGCATCACGATAAGGCTCAATCCCTAAGATTCCAGCAAAAGAAAAACCACTAAAAAAAACTAACAGGCATAACATGTCACGAAATTTAACCATACAACCTTCCTATCACCCCAACTAGGGATGGATTAATCCGCATTAATTTTGATCAATAAACCGCTGAATTTCCGTCGCAACGACAAAACAACTTTCAGGCTCAAGATGAAAGTGATGATTACCTTCAAGCCACTTTAATTTCACCCACGGAAATTGAGCTGCACGTTTTTCAACTAGCTGATGGTCATCTTTGTAAATACCATCCTTAGCCACCAAAACTAAGGTCGGACATTTAATTTGTTGTATAAAAGCACCAACACCCTCTTCATCCATACGATATGGTGATGGGAAAGTTAATTTTCCATCATGGCACCATCGCCAAATACCACTAGAATCTTCCTTCGCACCTCGGTCAACAAGAAGCTCCGACGCTGACTTTGACAGCGCTGTAAAGCCAGCCATTCTAGCAAGCACCATGGCCTCTTTTGATGGATAGTTAGTGCTTCTATCCAAGCAATATTTAGACATTTTATTAATAGCCCGCTGAAGGGTAACCACACGCTCTGCTGGTTTAGCACTCAAAGGCCCCATATTGTCCAACACGATCAAACCTCGAACCTTGTCAGGCGCAATAGCAGCCACCAACATAGCGACAGCGCCACCCATACTATGACCAATCAACCAAACACTTTGCTTTGACTGATTTAAAATTGATACCACATCTAAAACATAATCCCATAAATGATAAAAGCTACCAGCCGAACGATGCTGAGATGCTCCATGACCAGCTAGATCAAGAGCAACATGTGAGAAATTAGATAAATGAGGCGATAAATTAGTGAAGCTGGCAGCGTTATCAAGCCAACCATGCAAAGAAAGTACTTTCAATGCCGATGTTTTTTTAGGCAACCATTGCAACCCAGCTATTTCGGTATGCGCAAGTTTGTAAACAATGTCATTTCCCATATAGATACGTCTTAACCAATATAATAAATTTTACCTAACGGCTTATGATGGCGAAATACACCAACGAAACTGACAACAAGCACCAGCAAAAAAATCACCCTCTACCGAGGCCAATGTCGCTGTTGTCATAGCAAAATTCATAGGCAAAGGCTCATCAACCAAAAAATCAACAAACTGATGAGCAAAAGGCTGATGAGTAACAAGCAAAATAGACTCGTATGGCTGTTCATCCAGCCAAGCCGAAACTTCCATTTCTTTTCCATAAGGCGTAATCAATGGACAGCTTTGAATATCAACTGATAACTCAAGATCGGCTAAAAAGATTTTAGCTGTTTGCTGAGCTCGTACATAAGGACTTACAAACACAGCATCAAAAACCTCCGTTTTAGAAGCAAACGCTCGAGCGGTGGTTTTCACCTCTGCCACCCCCAACGTCGTTAACTCACGAAGCTCATCTTGATTAGAGCCATAGGGCTCAGCATTACCATGACGTAATACAAAAAGGCGCTTAAGCTTCTTCATCCGAGCTCACCTGAGGCCACGGTTGAAAAGGAAAGGGCTTTTCTTCTGTTTCAAAAGATAAAAACGAAAAAATTTGCTTAATAAAAGAAGTTACACTTCTCAGCCAAGAAGACAGCATAACGGGCTCGTGCTTTGATCCCAATTTAACAAGGCTTACCAACACAAGCAAAATACCAAACACAGTCACGGCAATATTCAACACCACCCAATACAACAACATAAAAATCACACGAAACCAAAAACCTTGATCAGCATAACCTGGTTTAGACATTGCTATTCTCCTCATTCGTCGCAAATTCGACATCCCATTTTTGCTCACCTGTCATCATTGAACCGATCAACGACTCCAGTTTTGCATTGTCAAACAATAACTTGGACAAGCCTTTAGCCAACGGCATATATAAGCCGTGTTTCTGAGCTTCATCCACTACCATTTTCAATGTATTAACGCCTTCGGCGACTTCGCCAATACCACCCACAGCTTCGTTCAAGTCCTGGCCAGAACCAATAGCAAAACCAACTCGATAATTACGGCTCAAAGGAGACGTACACGTTGCAATCAAATCCCCCATCCCCGCCAACCCAAGAAATGTCATCGGATTTGCCCCAAAGTGAACGGCAAAACGACTCATCTCGGCCAAGCTGCGCGTCATAATCATGGACATGGTGTTCTCACCAACATTAAGCGCTTTCGCAAGACCGCACACAATAGCGTAAATATTCTTTAAAGCCCCTGCTAACTCAACCCCCTTACTGTCCTGACTTTCATAAACACGAAAGGTTGGCGATTTCAGCAACTCTATTACCCGTTGGCGAACTTGATCATCCGAGCTTGCAACGACCGATCCAGTCATTTGCCCAGCCGCAATTTCTTTGGCTAAATTGGGGCCACTCAACACACCAATTCTTTGTGTGATAGGGTTTCGACGCAAAACGTCACTCATAAGTTCAAATCGATTTGGATTAAAACCCTTTGTCGTACTGATTAATATTTTATCGGCCGTTAACAAAGGCTCAATACGCTGTACAACTTGTTCAAAGGACTTCGAAGGAATAGAGACAAAAACGGTATCGCTGTCACGTATCGCTTGCTCTAGATTACTGGTCGCCAATAACTCACGATGTAAAGGAGCATTTGGCAAGTAACGACTGTTCAGCCCTGTCAAATTGATCTCTTCAACCTGCTCCTCGTTACGCATCCACTGGCTAACCTGATGCCCATTTTTGGCCATGATATTCGCCAATGCTGTACCAAAACTACCACCACCTAGTACACATACAGAATGCTTCATATTGACTACTTCTCTTTGTAAATGCCGCCTAAAAACATTAAGACGAACAACTAACTTCTAACGATCTACCCCATTCAGGGGCTCTTTGAGCAAGAAACTCTGATTCTGGGTGCTCATCAAAAGGCTGATTAAGTACATTTAACAGCCGTCGAAACGGTAAATAATCGCCTCGTTTAGCAGCTAGAATTGCATCATGGGCTAAATAGTTTCTTAGAATAAACTTGGGGTTTACTTGTAACATAGAAGCACCTACCAGAGACCATTCTAGCCCTTCATTCAATCGTGCTGTTTTATAACGTTCAAGCCACTTAGACAAACGGTCACGGTCGACCACTTCATCAAGCAGCAGAGTAAAGTCGGTATCATTAATATGACTTAATAAGCGGAAAAATACAGTGTAATCCATTTTTTCTGCAGCTAGAATCGTGAATAACAATGGCAATAAATCATGCACATGCTGGGCATCACTCAACCCCATCTTTTTCATCATCAGGTGATCATAATGAGACTGCAGCTCTGGCTCATAACATTGTAAAATGGCAATCAATTGATTTTTTTCTAAATGCTTTGAAAAACACCGCATTAAACAATTGAGATTCCACAATCCCACTCCAGGCTGCCGTGAGAAAGCGTATCGCCCTTCGTGATCAGAATGATTGCATACCCAATCTGGCTCATAGTCTTCCATAAAGCCATACGGACCATAATCTATCGTTTCACCGGTAAATGAAAAGTTATCTGTGTTCATAACACCATGCTGAAAACCAATAGACTGCCATTTCGCGATCATACGAGCAGTACGCTTCACTACTTCTATCAACATATTTTCTAGTGGCGAGTCTGTTGTTAAACATTGTGGGTAATAGTGCTGTAGACAATAATTGATGAGTTGATCTAGCTCTGCTTGTTTGCCCTGATAAAAAAAGTATTCAAAATGGCCAAAACGAATATGGCCCTGCGCCACACGAAGCAACATAGCGCCCGCCTCAGGCGTTTCTCGATAAACAGCCTGTTTGCTATCATAAAGCGCTAGAGCACGTGAGGATGGCACCGACAGAGCCGCCATCGACTCACTGGCTAAATATTCGCGAATGCAAGATCGCAGTACAGCACGCCCATCACCACGGCGAGAGTAAGGCGTTGGGCCAGCGCCTTTCATATGTAAATCATACAAAAAGCCATCCTGCCCTTTCACCTCACCTAAGAGCACACCGCGACCATCACCAAGCTGAGGAGAAAAACCACCAAATTGGTGACCAGCGTAGACCATACTCACGCTAGTCGGTGATTTTTCTTCACCGCTTAATATGAGCTTGGTTGCAGGGGATTTAATATCAATAGATAGAAAGGTAGCGAGAGATTGGTTAAATTCAACCAATCTCTGCTCAAGAAGTGGCTGGATAAGCGTTTTTGAGGAAAACGCCTCACCCAGACTTGCAAAATGGTGTTCTAAATTCATCTTGTCTCACTAAAAAGTAAGCGATGTTTATCGAGACATATCAACCATGTATTCACAGCGAATGCTCTCACCAACGACTTTCTCGATTTCTGGAATCATGAAAGCATCATCTTCACTGGCAAAGCTCACAGATCTACCTGTTTCACCACCTCGGCCAGTACGTCCAATACGATGTACGTAATCTTCAGGGTCTTCTGGCAAAGCATAGTTCACAACTAACTCCACATTGTCCACATGGATGCCTCGCCCAGCAACATCGGTAGCAACAAGCACCTGGATAATGCCTTCTTTAAAGTTTTTCAAGGTCTTGACCCGCTTATCTTGCGCCACCTCACCAGATAAAATAGCACAATTAATATTCGCTTTACGTAGACGCTCATATAAGTCACGTGTTTCATCACGACGGTTGGCAAAAATAATCGTACGTTGGCCGCCATTTTCTTCAATTAGCTGCTTTAGTACAGGCCATTTCTGATCCGCTTCGACCGTATAAATCACTTGATCTATATTTTGATTCGTTGCTTCTTTAGGCACAACGGACACTTCTTTAGGGAAATACGTCCATTGTTGCGCTAGCGCCTGAATGTCTTTCGGGAAAGTGGCACTGAACAACATTGTCTGCCTAGCTTCTTTATGTGGCGTCATACGAATAATGCTTTTCACATCCGGAATAAAGCCCATGGACAACATACGGTCAGCCTCATCTAGCACAAGACATTCCACTTTACCCAATTGAACCTTACGACTACGCGCAAAATCCAACAAACGCCCTGGCGTTGCCACTAATATATCAACGTTTTCAGTTTCTAACGCAATTTTCTGTTTTTCATAACTCAAGCCACCCACTAGCGTAACCACATTCAAATGACAGTTAGACGTTAATTTAACCGCCTCATCAGCAATTTGTATGGCTAACTCGCGAGTTGGTGCGATAATTAAACCGCGGGCAAAATTGTTAGGGCGTTTCTCTTCAAGCGGGTAATCGAGAAAATCAGTAATCATCGCGATTAAAAAAGCCGCGGTTTTACCTGTCCCAGTTTGAGCCTGACCAATAATGTCGTAGCCCTGCAACGTCATCGGTAGTGTTTCTGCCTGAATTTCACTGCAGTATTCAAAGCCCATCTCAGCGATAGACTTAATCACGCGGTCTGGGATGTTCAAATCGTGGAAGCGTAATTTGCCCTCTACAACATCAACCTGAAAATCGTCTATAGACCAAATATCAGCGCTTGATTTATCAACCGGTGTCGCTTCATGTTCAACTTGCACGCTGCTTGATGTCTCATCATTATCTTTAGGACGCTTATTTGTGCGACGGGTACGTTTTGGTTTGGTCGTGGTTTCTGATGGTGCTTCTTGAATTTGGTTTTCCATATTGGAATCTATACGCTTCTATATTATTTAGAGGTTAATAATCTTTACAAGGAGTGTACCTAATTGGTAAGTTTTTATCACCCCTTGCTTACGGTTTGTTGAGTTGAGCTACTGATATCGATAAGGCGGTAAGCTATTAATTAATTGCTTGCCGTAACGCTTTGTTCGCAAGCGTTTGTCTAAAATGTGTATTTCCCCACTGTCCGTTTCGCTTCTTAGTAGCCGTCCCGTGGCCTGAACCATACGTAAGGAAGCATCAGGGATAGTGATTTCCATAAAGGGGTTGCCGCCACGTTTTTGAATCCATTCTGCCAATGTTGCTTCGACAGGGTCATCAGGAACAGAAAAAGGAATTTTCGCGATATACACACACGTTAAATAGTCACCAGGCAAGTCCACACCCTCAGCGAAACTCGCCAACCCGAGTAACAAACTCCCTTTCCCACTATCAATGCTCGCTCTATGTGAATCCAAAATCACGCGCTTAGATTGCTCCCCTTGCATTAGCAATATTTCTTGTAGTCCAGCAGACAGCGACTTAGCCACCTCTTCCATCTGACGACGAGAAGAAAAAAGCACTAAACTGCCTTTTGCTATATTCACATGCTCATCTAGATAAGTAATAATTTCAGCGGTATGTTGCTCAACACGATTAGGCTCATGTTCCATATCAGGCACCACTAGCAAGCCGTTCTTTTGAAAATCGAACGGACTTATAACACGTAAATATTCACTTTCTTGAGGTACACCTGAGCGCATATTAAATCGATGGAACTGATTCAATGCTGTTAACGTCGCTGACGTCACGACCGCACCAAAACACTTATCCCATAACTGCTGCCTTAATGTATTAGCCGCAAGAATAGGCGACCCTCCCAATTCAATATCCTGCTCCATTCCCTGCCCAGACAAAATCAGCCAGCGAGCATTAGGCGGGTAATTTTGATCATCGACGGTAGAATATAAGCGCCACAAGCCCACACTTTGCTCCAGTCGCCCGAGAATGACGCCCAATATAGGCTGCCAAGTCTCTGCCGTTTCCGGTGTCACACCCATGCCCTCATTTTGTTTGGTCTTTTTACATTCATCTTGAATGCTTTCGATGTTTTTAAATAACTTTTGATAAGACGTTTGCAGGCTGTACGCCAACTGACGAAGCTCATCCGGAACGAGGCCAAATTCAAAACGATGCTGGTTATTTTCTTGATCCAAGCCTAACCCTTGAATATAAGGGGCTAGACCCTGCTGTGCGTATTGGATGAAATTCACAATACTTTGTATTTGCTGCGGAACTTTTAGCAACAACTGACCAGTAAGACTGACATCATCTGTCAACTCCTGCTTCAAGTTGACCAAGTTTTTCTCAAGCTGACGAAGCCAAGCAATACTTTGCTGCAAACGCACTTCATGCCGAAAATGACCTATCGCTTTATCTGGAAGATGATGACCCTCATCAAATACATAAATAGTCTCTTTTGGCGGTGTAAGTATTGCACCACCACCCAGAGACAAGTCGGCTAGCACCAAATCATGGTTCGCCACGATAACATCTGCCACTTCAATCTCAGCTCTCGCTTTAAAGAACGGACACGCAGAATAGTTAGCACAATTTCGATTTGTACACTGTTGGTGATCGGTGGTTAAGCGACGCCAATCTTGATCTCGAATAATGCCTGCCCAATTATCTTTATCGCCATCCCATTCACCTTTACCCAATGCGGTGTCCATTTCTTGGTAAAGAGCGGTATTCACATCATCCGAGTTAAGGTGTTGCTCAAAAAGACCAGCGAACATGTCTTCCATGGCCTGTTCTTCTGAGCTTAAAAAGCCTTCAAGGTTATTCAGACACAAATAGCGCCCTCGCCCTTTCGCCAGTGTGTATTTAAAACTCAACTCAGTATGTTCAAGTAGATCTGGCAACTCCTTATGAAGAATCTGCTCTTGTAGCGCCACCGTGGCAGTAGATATGATTAATTTAAGGCCTCGAGCTTTCGCAATAGGGATTGCAGCCAAGCAATAAGACAAAGTTTTACCTGTGCCTGTGCCCGCCTCAATGACAGCGACATGTTTTTCATCGAGTCGCTCGCCCTCACTACCTTGTTTTATATTACCCAAAGTTCGTGCGATGGCGCCGATCATTTCCCGCTGGCCAGCCCTTGGTTTATGGGACTTCGCCTCTAAAGAGGCTCGGTAAGCAAGTTGTATTTGTTTTTTTAGTTCATCTGAAAGCATTTATATCATTGAGATTAGTTAAGAATACTGTATATAATAACAGTTACTGTATAAACAACCAGATAACCTATGATTAAATTAACCAAAAGACAATCTGACGTACTAGAAACCATTCGCGAATTTATTAGTGAAACTGGTTTTCCGCCAACCAGAGCTGAAATAGCTCGTCGACTTGGGTTTAAATCCCCCAATGCTGCCGAAGAACATCTAAAAGCCTTGTGTAGAAAAGGGGCTATTGAAATGCTCTCGGGCGCTTCTCGTGGAATTCGTTTAGTCAATCAAGCATCGAACGATGAACCAGAAGACCTTGGCCTGCCCATTATAGGAAAGGTCGCTGCAGGTTATCCGATTCTTGCTCAGGAAAATATTGCCTCTCATGTCAACATACCAGCAAGCATGTTTTCTCCAAAAGCAGATTATTTTCTTTCCGTCTCTGGAACAAGTATGAAAAATATTGGCATTATGGAAGGCGATCTTTTAGCCGTTCATAAAACCACCACTGTTCAAAATGGTCAAATCGTCGTTGCTCGAATAGGTGACGAAGTGACGGTAAAGCGATTTGAACAAAATGGCAGCATTGTTCGACTCATTCCAGAAAATGAAGACTTTAATGACATTATTGTTGACCTAGAAAGCGAAGAATTTGTTATTGAAGGTCTATCCGTCGGCGTTATACGCCAAGGAATTTAGCGTTCAACAAAAAGGCGAAGCCATCGCTTCGCCTTTTACCCTAACTATATATCTAAGACTCAATGCAGTATCTTCGGGCGCAACTCTTCGCCTTCAAGATATCCGGACTCTTCATCAAAATAAGTTTCGTCTGAATAAACAAAATCAATACCCGCATGAAACATGCATTTTGCCAATTCAAAATAACGATCCTTTAAAGACGATCGTGTGTCATCCGATATCTGCAAGGTTGCCAGTGGCATTGTTTCCTCTCCGTCTTCACTGGCTGGTCTGAGCACAATATCGCCGTTATCCAGCTCAACAATTTCTAGGTAGGACTCTTTCATATTCAATACTCTGATGACTCTTCTCTAAAACGTAACACCAACTCAACTAAACTAGCCAAGTAAAAGCCAACTGAAGCGCCCGCGTCACTTCCACGTCCGATGACATTATCATCTTCAACAATAGATCTGGCAGCACAACACTCTAGCTGAACCAAGTAAGCCTGATGCAACTGAGAACACCAGGAGTCTGAGCGAGATAACAAACCACTCAGTTCACTTAACACTGGCACCATCATCTGCTTCGCTTCCGCTTCAGCTAATAATTTAGCAACATCCAACGACCCAGATAATGAATAGGCAGAGGATACTTCTTTCAATAAACCATTCAGCGCACTTCTTAACTGAAAAATAGCCGAGCTTTCCAACCCTACCCCCAACCACTTTTCTTCGCTGCTTTGGCTTTCTTTAATAAAGCGCCTAGCCGTATCTATTTTTTGGTTCGTTAGGCTAGCAAAACTTACACTACTCATTTCTTCTTCTTACCTTCCTCGATGACCCATTTAGAACCAACAAAGTAAGCTTTCCAGCCTGTTGGCTTGCCGTCCTCTTCTGTCATCACATATTGTTCTTTAGTTTTACGGCTATAGCGAATAACAGTTGGGAGGCCATCACCATCCGCCACAGGGGCTTTGGCAAAGAAATGGTATTTAGGATCTATTTGATCCATGTAAGGAAGCAATTCTTTTACAAGGGGCGCACGCGTTTCTCTTTTACGAGGGAACTGACTCGCCGCCAAAAATAAACCTGTCGCACCATCACGTAAAATATAATGATCTTCAACTTTTTGACAAGCAAGATCTGGCATTGGAACAGGGTCCATTTTTGGTGGCGCAGCCTCACCACTCTTTAATAATTTACGTGTATTTTTACACTCTTCATTGGTACAACCGAAATATTTACCAAAGCGTCCTGTTTTTAACTGCATGTCCGAAGAGCATTTATCACATTCTAGCAAAGGCCCATCGTAGCCTTTTATCTTGAATGTGCCTTGCTCTACTTCATAACCTGAGCAAGATGGGTTATTACCGCAGACATGAAGTTTGCGGTGCTCATCCATCAAGTAGCTGTCCATCGCTGAGCCACAAATAATACAGCGATGCTTATTAATTAGAGCTTTAGATTCGCCCTCTTCGTCATCAACTGCAACAACATCATCCCCACGAATAAGGTTAATTGTTGCCTTACAGCGCTCTTTTGGCGGTAATGCGTAACCAGAGCATGACATAAATACACCAGTACTCGCTGTTCGAATTTGCATTGGTCGAGAACATGTCGGACATTCAATGTCCGTTGGTGTCGGCTCATTTAGCATCATGCCGCCATCTGGCGCTTCGGCTTTTGCCAAAACACCACTAAAATCTTTATAGAACGCATTTAGCGTTTTAATCCAATCTTTATGACCTTCAGCGATATCATCTAGCTGCTCTTCCATTTGGGCCGTGAAGCTAAAATTCATTAGCGAGCCAAAGCTATCAACCAAACGTTCAGTGACAATATCACCCATTTTTTCCGCATAAAACCGACGATTTTCAACACGAACATAGCCACGATCTTGAATCGTAGAAATGATAGATGCGTAGGTAGACGGACGACCAATTCCACGCTTCTCTAACTCTTTTACCAAACTTGCTTCACTGAAACGTGCCACGGGCTTAGTAAAATGCTGCTCAGCTAACAATTCGTTGAGGGATAAATATTCTCCCTTAGCAACATCAGGCAAAATATTGTCTTCGCCTTTTTTAACCACGGTTTGCATAGCGCGAGTATAACCATCAAAACGCAAAATACGTCCTTTGGCTTTGAACTCGTATTCGCCACTGCTTACTGTAATAGTGGTTGATGTGTATTGCGCTGGCGTCATTTGACATGCCATGAATTGGCTTCGGATTAAATCGTATAAACGATGCGAATCTTTTTCCATGCCAAGCAGATCATCAACACGCACGGTAACGTCAGAAGGTCGAATCGCCTCGTGAGCCTCTTGAGCGCCTTCTTTACTACTGTAACGAATAGGCTCTTCGGGCAAATACTTATCGCCGTAAGTGGATGAAATATAACCTCGCAAGGCCTCAACAGCATCAACACTCAGGTTTGTCGAATCGGTACGCATGTAAGTAATATAGCCGCCTTCATACAAGCGTTGCGCTAGCATCATGGTCTTCTTAACACCATAACCCAAACGCGTACTCGCCGCTTGCTGAAGCGTAGAAGTAATAAATGGCGCAGACGGTTTACTACTGGTCGGCTTATCTTCACGACTGCTAACTAAGTATTTTGCGCCATTTAGACGTGCAAGGTGCTCGTCGGATTCTGTTTTATTTACTGGTCGGTATTCTTTGTTCTGATACTTTGCCGCTTCAAACTTAATAACCTCTTTTGATGGCGTGGCAAGTAAAGCGTCCAACTCCCAAAACTCATCAGGAATAAAAGCGCGTATTTCTTTTTCACGTTCAACAATTAAACGCACAGCAACCGACTGAACACGGCCGGCAGAAAGGCCTCTTGCAACTTTCGCCCAAAGCAAAGGCGACACCATAAAACCAACAACGCGGTCTAAAAATCGACGTGCCTGTTGTGCATTAACCCGATCCAAATCTAATTCGGATGGCGTTTCAAACGCAGCTTTGATAGCTTTTTTGGTAATTTCGTTAAACACCACTCGCTTATAGCGACTGTCATCACCACCAATGGCCTCACGTAGATGCCAAGCAATTGCCTCCCCTTCTCTATCCAAATCGGTTGCGAGATAGATGGTGTCAGCATTTTTCGCCAATCGCTTCAGCTCATCAACGACTTTTTCTTTGCCTGGCAAAATTTCATAGTGAGCCTTCCAGTTGTTTTCTGGATCCACTCCCATTCTAGTAATTAACTGTTTCCGAGACTTGGTACTTCTGTATTCGAGCTTTTCTTCTGGACTCATTTTACGCGTCAAAGCAGCTTGTTTCGCTCGCTCCTGAGGCGTAGAGGTGGAAGTTGTACCTGAAGGCAAATCTCGAATGTGTCCTACACTCGATTTGACTATAAAGTCATCGCCCAGATATTTGTTGATGGTTTTCGCCTTAGCAGGCGATTCCACGATAACCAGTGATTTTCCCATTGAACTGTGTAAGCCTTTTAATAAAGTAGGTCTGCAAATCCACGTTGCACGAAGTTTAATCTCTAGGGGCGCTGATATTAAGCAAACACCTTTTATATGACAAGCGATCCCTGTATTGTTTCACACATTAAATCTTGCTGAACTTAGTATTTCTTATTTAACATACTGAATTCATTGCTTAAGGACAATCATGGCTACCCTTCAAATTTTAACCATTGCTTTTTTGATCATCATTGTACTTTTGTCTGTGGTCATTGGATCACGTGCGCACCAAAAAGAAAAAGAAATTACTGAGCGACGCGTAAAACAATTACAACTGTCTAATAGGGCCGATCGTGTTGAACAACATATTCGCGGCCTAAAAGACATAAACACAGACACGATAGCCACGGATGTGCTTTATGATTTCTATCTAGACACACTTCGGGAACTTCTGCAATATTCGGATGACTCTGAAAAAATAGAAATCCGTATTGCCACCGCGGAAGAGGGCCGAAATAACGAGCCTGTCGAGTATAATCCAGAGCCAGACCTTTTAAGCTTTCAAGAAAAAACCAACTACAAAGAACGCTTAACTAAACTGGCTAAAATGCTTTTGTATTTGCGCCGAAAAGGCCGTATTAGTAACGCACACTACCAAGCCTGCTATGAGTATTTACGCTGGCTCAACCTTTGGATTCAACTAAATCGCCAAATGGTTCAAGCAAATAAAAACTTCTTAAGTGGTGACTTACGTGTTGCACAAACACTGTACGGCGTAATATTGTCACACATTAAATCAGACTCAATAGAGCGGCCAGAAAAGAAAGTTTTAAAAACATTTGTCACCGATAGAATGAAAGAAATATTATCTCCGAAAATTGCGGCCATGACAGAGAGCGACAATCCAGAAGAAGCATTAAGCGAACTTATTCAAAATCTAGACATCTCTAAAAACTCATAGAATAAGGAGAAAACAACGCTATATGGCCTCAATCAGAAATATCCTTCAACTCTGCCAATGAAAAAACAAAGTGGGCCAACTCCTCTAAGGCGACCTCATCACCCGCCTCATCCCAATAAAATGAAACGCTCTCTGGCGTGATTTTTATCCCGATAAGCAAGGCACCATATTTTTCAAGCACACTTCTAGACTCTGCAGACAAGGCCAATAACTCACTGGACCACCACCCTTCAACCAAGGAATGATATTTCCATACTTCATAAGGCAATATCCACACTTTATCTGGTAAGGAAGTAACCGGCTTTAAACGATAAAAAGAGTACCCAATCGTTTTTTCTCTATTCAATGACTTATCCCACTTGTCAGGAAGGTCAATTGATGTAAGCTGAACAGTAAGTCCAAGCTTTCGGGCATGCATACGTAAAGCCATGCGTTGCCGCTCTTTTTTTGGGGGCATAATCCATAACGCTGACCCCATTAAAGATAATGTAATGAAAATAACAATGAGAGCCGTCATTTTAAATGTTTCTCAATTATTGAACTAAAATAAACAAAACGAGCCAATTTTGGAGGTATTCTATGTTGTATAACAGAATTCTACTTGCTGTTGACCTAACCGATGAGAGCATCAAAGTCGCAAACAAAGCCGCTGCCCTATGTAAAGCGACCGGAGCAGAACTTACCATACTTCACGTCATTGAATCACTTAATTACGCTTATGGGGGTGATGTACCAATTGATATCACAGACATACAAGCTCAATTACAAGAAACTGCCAAAGAGCGTATCTCGATTCTAGAAGCGCAACTGGACATATCTGTTCAAGAAAGCTGTATCACGCAAGGCGGTATAGAAAGCGAAATACACCGTATTGCAGAGGAAAAGAAAGTCGATTTAATCGTTGTGGGGAGCCATGGCCGCCACGGTCTTGCTTTGCTACTTGGCTCAACTGCAAATGGCGTACTGCACGGAGCACCTTGCGACGTACTGGCTGTGAAAGTTGCTAAAGACTAGCCAATTAAAACAAAGATAAATAAAAAGGCGATGTGATCACATCACCTTTTTAATGACTTAACCTCGCGTCCAGGTCGTTCCTTCTCGACTATCAAGAAGTTCAATGCCTTGACTCGCCAACTCATCTCGTATTTCATCACTACGGGCAAAGTTTTTATCTTTGCGAACTTGCGTTCTCTCATCGATCAATGATTGTATTGCTGCATCATCTAGCCCTTCAGATATCGTGCTGTTTTGCAGGAAATATTCAGGGTCTTGATACAACAAACCAAGCAACGCAGCCAATGAACGCAACTCCGCAGCCAACAGCAATGCCTTATCCGCGTCGTCAGTTTTTGCCTTATTAAGCTCACGAACCAACTCAAACAAAACAGAAACAGCAACCGCTGTATTGAAGTCATCTTTCATGGCCTCTTCAAAGCGCTCAGTGAAAGCAGTAGGCGAAAACAACTCTGCAACTGGCTGTTGACGCAAAGCGGTATAAAGGCGCTCTAAAGCAACCTTAGCTTCCGTCAAACTTTGATCAGAGTAATCAATCGCGCTGCGATATTGACTGGAAACCATAAGGTAGCGCACGACCTCAGGGTTAAATTTAGCTAACACGTCGCGCACCGTGAAGAAATTGCCCAATGATTTAGACATTTTTTCATTATTGACGCGAACCGCGCCACAATGCATCCAGTAATTAACATAATCCTTGCCTGTTGCGGCTTCAGATTGTGCAATTTCGTTCTCATGATGCGGAAACTTAAGATCCGGGCCACCACCATGAATATCGAAATGACTGCCAAGGCAGCTCGTCGACATGGCTGAACACTCAATATGCCAGCCTGGTCGTCCATCACCCCAAGGTGAAGACCAAGAAACCTCGCCCGCTTTTGTTTGCTTCCACAACACAAAATCTGCAGGGTGCTCTTTTGCTATTTCAACATCAATACGAGCACCAGCAAGCATGTCATCCAGCTTACGATTGTTTAATTTACCGTAGCCTTCGAACTTAGTCGTTCGATAATACACATCACCAGAAACGCCCTGATACGCAAATCCTTTATCGATAAGAACTTGTATCATATCGATAATTTCTTCCATGTACTCCGTCGCTCTTGGCTCACGGTCAGGCATTTTATTACCCAAACGCAGTTCATCTTCACGCTGCGCTGCAATCATGCGCTCAGTCAAAGACTGAGTAGATTCATTATTCTCTTCCGCACGTTTGATTATTTTGTCGTCAACGTCGGTAATATTTCGCACATAATTCAATTCATAACCAAGGTGTCGAATGAAGCGTGAAATAATGTCAAAGGAAATCATCGCTCGAGCATGACCAATGTGGCAAAAATCGTATACCGTGTTGCCACAGACATACATACCAACCTTGCCTTCTTCGATTGGTTTGAAAATTTCTTTCTTCCCACTTAGGGTGTTGTAAATCTTCAACATGCGCTTAGTTTCCTTTTGCTTCAATTTTTGCCCAAGAGTCACGTAAGGTGACTGTACGATTAAACACCACACCGTCTTCTTTCAAATCACGACAGAAATACCCTTCTCGTTCGAACTGAAACCCTTGGCCTTTCTCAGACAGCAATAATGACGGTTCGGCTTTAGCATTAGACACCATTGTCAACGAATCTGGGTTAATGAAATCCAAGAATGTTTTATCGTCATAGTTCGCATCGGGCAATTCATTCACAAACAAACGATCGTAAAGATTAACAGTAGCATCAACAGCATGCTTCGCGCTTACCCAATGAATCACACCTTTTGGCTTGTAGCCTTCAGGGTTCACACCTAATGTGCTTTCATCATAACGGCAACGTAATTCGACTACGTCACCCGCGTCATTTTTAATTGCTTCATCACAAGTAATGACATAACCACCGCGAAGACGAACAGCGCCTTCAAGCGTTAAGCGCTTCCATTTACGAGGCGGCACTTCGGCAAAGTCTGCGGCGTCAATGTACAACTCTTTACTAAATGGCACTTCGCGAGTGCCCGCTTCTTCATTTTTCGGGTGATTACCCACCGTGAAGATTTCTTCTTTCCCTTCAGGGTAGTTGGTCAGGGTAACTTTGATCGGGTTCAGCACAACCATGGCGCGATTTGCACTGGCATCCAAATCTTCACGAATAGCGTGTTCCAACATACCGACATCAACCGTACTGTCAGATTTTGTCACACCAATACGATCACAAAAATTACGGATAGATAAAGCCGTATAACCACGACGACGCAAGCCTGAAATAGTCGGCATACGTGGATCATCCCAACCATGAACGTGTTTTTCATCCACCAGCTGCTTCAACTTACGCTTACTCGTTACCGTGTAGTTTAAATTCAAACGAGCAAATTCAATTTGTTGTGGGTGAGCCGTCTTCAACGTATCCAACACCCAATCGTACAATGGACGATGATCTTGAAACTCAAGAGTACAGACAGAGTGCGTCACCTCTTCAATGGCATCCGACAAACAATGCGTAAAATCATACATCGGATAAACGCACCATTTATCACCCGTTTGGTGATGATATACATGACGAACTCGATAGATAATTGGATCACGCATATTGATATTTGGACTGCCCATATCAATTTTAGCGCGCAACACCACTTCACCGTCTTTGTATTTACCATTTTTCATATCCATGAAAATGGCCATATTTTCTTCAACACTACGATCACGATATGGGCTATTTTTACCTGGCTCTTTCAATGTACCGCGATATTCGCGCATTTGCTCAGCGTTTAGCTCGCAAGCATAGGCCTTGCCTGCTTGAACAAGCTGTATTGCAAAATCAAACAATTGATCAAAATAGTCAGAAGCAAACTTAGGTTCGTCTTTCCATTCAAAGCCAAGCCACTCTACATCACGTTTAATCGATTCAATATATTCAACACTTTCCTTCTCAGGATTAGTGTCATCAAAACGTAGATTGCATTGACCATTGTAACGCTGCGCTAAGCCGAAGTTCAGACAAATGGATTTAGCATGGCCGATGTGTAGGTAGCCATTTGGCTCAGGTGGAAAGCGAGTAAGAACCTTACCGCCGTGTTTACCTGATTCGTTATCTTTATCAATGATTTGGGTAATGAAATTACCTGGTTTTGACGTTTCTGACATGGTTGATGTAAGTCCCGATAAGTGTTGGTCTAACAATATTGTTACTTTGATCAGTAAGTATATAGTATTTAGGTTTCTATGGGATATTGAGCAGAATTCTTTTCTGCTCTTTTTCAGTTTATTTAGAGTGAAATGGCGTATTTTGATACAAAGAAAACAACCACCCCGACCAAAATGGTGAGCAACTGCTGTTGCCGCCAAATACCGACAACAAAAGCGGCGACACCACCCAGCAACCAAGGATTAAGTAAAGATATATTGATGTGCTGATCTGGCATCAATATCATTGGCGTGATGATCGCGGTTAACACGGCGACAGGAACGAACTTCAGCGCCCTCTCCAAGAAAGCAGGCATCACCACTTTATGCGCTCGAGCAAACAAAACAAATCGAACCCCAAACGTCACTATGAACATGCCGAATATTATGAGTACCGAATCCATCAAACTCATTCCCCTACTCCTTGAACGTCACTATTTGTAAGCGTTTTTTCGTCATGAGCAGTACCGTCTGAAAAATAGCCTATCGCCACACCAATCACCGCCGAAACAAGCAACCCAAGATTATTTGGCAAGCCCGATAAAAGCACTGATGCAACCCCAGCACTTAGCATGCAAAACCAAAAAGGCTTACGCTTTAAATAGGGCGTGATGATACCAATAAAGGTCGCAACCATTGCAAACTCCAAGCCCCATTCACTCATACCTGGAATAAGCTCACCTGACAAAACACCCAAAATGGTTGTTACATTCCACATCACATAAAACGAAATAAAGGATCCAAAATAGACCTTATGTCCATTTCTTTCCTCTGCAGCGCCAATTTCATACATAGGGCGAACCGCAGCATAGGTTTCATCAATCAACCCAAAACCCATGACAACTCGGATCGGCATGGGCAAATGTTTGACAAACTTCACCAAATCCGCTGCGTATAAAAGGTGACGAAGATTAACAATAAAAGTAGTCGACACGATCACCCAGATCGGCGCATGCAACGCAATTAGCCCAAGCGCAACAAATTGCGCGGAGCCTGCAAATACGATTGCCGACATGGCAATAGCGAACCACGGGCTCAACCCATAACTTGACGCTAAAGACCCAAACAACAGGCCAAATGGAATCCCGCCAATAATCATTGGAATGGAAGCAATAGAGCCTCGGCGCATGTGTTGCAATGTATTCATAAAGCGTCCCTTAATTGTTTTTCCATGTACACGTCCGCACGTTGATAATGTGATTTGTTAGGTGATGCCATTTCAATAAATGCATTTTTATCGTAAAGCTGCCTAGCTGATTTTAAGCAAGACGCCGTTTCTAGTGTCAGTGTCGAAAAGCCTGCACTCTTCGCAAAATCAATAATGGTAGACAAAAGGCGCTGTGCGACACCTTTTCCCTGAGCGTGTTCAGCAACAGATAACTTCAGCACTCTACCTACGTTAGCGCCGTTTATGACAAGATCGTTTTGAGGAAGAAAAGCAACTGTCCCAATCACTGATTTTGCTTGCGGACCACCAAGAGCAACCCAAACAACGCCACCTAAAGTAACAATATTGGACTGAGGATCAGTCAACAATGCTCGATCCTCATCTTCTATTTGATTGGGGAAGTAGCGTTCAAGCCAAGCCATATTAAGATTATAAAAAGCATCTTCATGCTGTTTTTCCAGCAAGACAATCTCAACAGGTGCTAAGCGATCCATTACCTTATTCGCTAGGCTGCCATTAAACACTTGGGCTTCTAACAATGACAAACTGTCCATAAAATTCTGGCTAGGAAAATCGACCTGCTGCTCTAGGACAAATTTCATTTCCTGCAAAATAGGCTCAACTCGCAACATAGCATCAACTCCAAATCCGGAAAGTGCTAAAGAAGAACGCCGCTGATCCCGTTCATCCACCGTCTTTTTTAGTAGAGATGCTTTAATCATTTTCGTTGTTTGTTTACTCACCGCGGGGTGACTTAAATGCAATCGCTCTGCAATTTCCACTACAGATAAATCCCCTGCCGTTTGCAGCAATTTTAGTATTGGAAAATACGTTGCTGAAATAGGGATATCACACTGAACATAGACATCTTGCACCTGAGCAAACAAATAATCGCTGAGTCGTTTTAATCGACTTCCTAGTGTCAATACACCAAATTGCTCCATCTTTCTTTTCAATCCTATCAAATCAAGAATATACAGCCACATAAGTAACCGGTTACGCATATTAAAATTACTGTAAATTACGTGACTTTGCAATGCTTTTCACCCACTGCTTTCTAGTTTGCCTCCTAGGCAATCTGCTACACTGCGCCCCTCATAAACCATCGCCTTTCATTCAAATAAAAGATCAGTAGCAAGGAAACCAACATGTCAGAAAAAGTCGTCGTAGTGTATTCAGGGGGAATGGATTCGTTTACCGTTTTGAATACAGCAATCAAAAATGGATTAGACGTTTATGCCCTGTCTTTTGACTATGGACAAAAGCACAACAAAGAATTAGAAGTGGCAGCACAAGTCTGCCGAACGCTTGGCGTTTCCCATAAGGTTGTTGATATTACTGCGATCAATAGTTTAATGGCGAATTCATCACTCACTGGTGACACGGAAATTCCAGAAGGCCATTACGAAGACGACAGCATGAAATCAACTGTCGTTCCAAATCGTAATATGGTTTTGCTCTCTATGGCCATCGCTTACGCTGTCTCTTTAGAAGCAGGCAAAGTCTATTACGGCGCCCATTCTGGTGATCATCATATCTACCCTGATTGCCGTCCTGAATTTGTCGACGCCATGAACGCAGTCTCTAAAATCGCCAATTATCAATCTGTAGAAATCGTCACGCCCTTTTTGTATTCATCAAAAGGCGACATTTTGAAAGCAGGGCTGAGTATGAATCTGGACTACGCCAATACATGGACTTGTTACAATGGGCGTGAAAAATCCTGTGGGAAATGCGGCGCATGCTGTGAACGCCTTGACGCATTTAAAGAGCAAGGCAAAACAGATCCATTGGATTATGAAGTTTAATAGGTGAAATCAACAAATAACTCATTCTGGTTTTAGTGTGTTTTTTTTAGTGCTAAATGGCTTTTGTTCCACAAATGATTCACTTAGACACTAAATTGCTAACTAAAGTAACAACCCTTACCTCGAACTGTTTTTCGAGCCGTAACTGGTGTAACAACATGTATTTAATCAAAGAAGCCTTTTATTCATTACAAGGCGAAGGTGCCCATGCGGGCCGCCCTGCTCTATTTTGTCGTTTTACTGGCTGTAATCTATGGTCTGGTTTAGAAAAAACGCGCTCTCAATCCGCCTGTCAATTTTGCGACACTGATTTTATCGGTACCAATGGGCAGAATGGTGGAAAATTTAAAACCGCCTCACAGCTACGCTCACACCTTGATGCGCTTTGGCCATCTGGTCATGTGCATAAATATGTGGTTTTTACCGGTGGCGAACCGGCACTCCAACTGGATACAAGCCTCATCAAAGAAATGAAAGATCATGGCTACATGATTGCAATAGAAACCAATGGCACGTTAGTGTTGCCAGATGGCATAGACTGGATCTGCGTGAGCCCCAAGACACCCAAAGAGCTGGTCATTACCAAGGGCGATGAATTAAAACTGGTTTACCCACAAGAACAACTTGATCCTGAACAATTTGAAACCTTAGATTTTGACAATTTTTATTTGCAACCTATGGATCAGAGTCATTTATCAGTGGATCAAATCCCTTTAATCAACACTCAAGAAGCCACATTACACTATTGTTTATCGCATCCACGGTGGCGTCTTAGCTTACAAACACATAAAATGCTCAACATTGATTAGAAACACTCAAGATTTAAGTCATTAATTAAACAAGGAATACACAATGATCATTTTACATACAAACCACGGCGATATTCACGTCGAGCTTGATTACGATAAAGCACCTATATCAGCGAAAAACTTTGAAGAATATGTTACATCAGGTTTCTATGATGGCGTTATTTTTCACCGTGTAATCAATGGTTTCATGGTTCAAGGTGGTGGTTTTGAACCTGGTATGAAGCAAAAAGAAAACCGCACTGCCATTGAAAATGAAGCGGACAACGGCTTAAAAAATGAAATTGGTACTTTGGCGATGGCTCGCACAATGGACCCACATTCCGCTTCTGCACAATTTTTTATCAACATCGCGGACAACAGCTTCCTAAATCACCGTAGCAAAACGCCAGATGGTTGGGGTTATGCTGTATTTGGTAAAGTAACAGCGGGCATGGACGTCGTTAACAAAATCAAAGAAGTCAAAACTACGATGAAATCAGGGCACCAAGATGTACCTGCTGAAGACGTGATCATCGAAAGCGCTGAACTCGTAAAAAGCGAAGGCTAATGATCTGTTATTTCATTTCAGATCTGCACCTGAGTGACAAACGCCCGGATTTGATCCGGGCGTTTGTTAAAATGACAGAAGAGCTTATTCAGCGACATGAAGAAGCGGAACTTTATATACTCGGTGACTTTTATGAAGCTTGGATCGGTGACGACTTTCATGCCGATTGGAATACACAAGTAGAAAATGCTCTCGCCATATTATCTCAATCTGGTATTGCCTTATATTTCTTGCATGGTAATAGGGACTTTCTCATCGGCAGTGCGTGGTTAGATCGAGTGGGTGCCACCCTTATTCACGAGCAAACATTATTGACCTTGAGTAACGTTTCCGTTCTTTTAACGCACGGCGATGAATACTGTTTGGAAGATACCGAATATCAAGCATTCAGAAAGACGGTACGCTCTACAGCATGGCAAGAGCAAATTTTATCCCTGCCATTAGAGCAACGTCTCGCTCTTGCTGCGCAACTGCGTAACGACAGCAAGTCCATGGCGGCAGAAAAGTCGATAAATATCATGGATGTCACTGAGTCGGCTGTTGATTACTCACTTAACCTACTCCATTGCAAGACAGTCATTCATGGGCACACTCATCGTCCTGAGACGCACAAAGTGCATGACTCTCTGCGTTGTGTCCTAGGCGATTGGGATGAATTTATTTGGCTAGCTCATATTGAGGGAGACATTTATACTCAACGCAAAGAGTCCGTCACAGAGTTTATTCAAAACGGATTAAATGGATTAAAAGACGTTCATCGCGAGAGACTCCTCTAAACGTCATTACCAGAATGAATTTCACAAAAAATGTCAGCGACTATGCTGACATTTTTTTTATCCTTTAGCGCTTCAAAAGCTCTTTCACCCACATTGTTTCTTTACTATTACGTGAACGAGTAAACTCGATATTGCGATTATGCAGCATAGATATCGCTCGGAAAAATGCGTTATTGATAATGACGGGACTCAGCTGAATACCATAAACGCGCCACCAATGCTGTTGAGCTTTACTGGTAAGAAGCTGATATAGAAAATCCAACTCTAGAGAGCCTTTATACATCACATCAAGATCAACAACCGGATCTACCTTAGCAATTTCGAGCCCTAGCCAATAGGTAACGTCCGGAAGGGTTTCGCTCTTATGTACACCCATAATACATTCTCCAGATTTCCGAGTTTATATAATGAGTGTAGCAGCACGCATAAAAAGCAGCGTCAAATTACGCAAATGGTTTGTGGCATTTTGTAAACTACAATCTAAGCAGGCGGTCCACTGTGCATACGAAACTCTGTATCTGGCTCAGTGATAAGCTTTTCTTCTAAATCACGAAAAAATGCAACACGCTCATCAATAGGCTCTTTTGAATACTCTTGAGCTAACTCAAGGTAATCTTCAAAGTGTCTTGCTTCTGATTTTAGCAACGAGATATAGAACTTCGACAACTCGTCATCCAGATACGGGGCAAGAACGGCAAAGCGTTCACAGGATCTCGCTTCAACAAACGCACCAATAATCATAATATCAACTAAACGAGCAGGCTCATGCGTGCGAATATGTTTGCGTAAACCATCCGCATAGCGAGACGCCGACAAATGATCATAAGTGACATTTCTTTTACGCATGAGTTTATGCACTTGCTCAAAATGCAGAAGTTCTTCACGAGCCAAACGAGACATTTTATGTAGCAAATTATCACGGTCAACATAACGATACATTAGATTCATTGCGGTAGACGCGGCTTTTTTTTCGCAATGAGCATGATCATTTAATAGCAACGTTTGGTTCTCAAGAGCCCAATTCACCCACGCTTTAGGGGATTCACACGGAAGAAATTCAACAAGCTCTGGATACGCTGATAACATTACTCTACCTTTTTATGTTAAAAAACGTGATTATACCCTCTATTGCTCTCTTAGGCAGCAACGTCTTGATTTGGATATCAAATTCGTAATGAATGATTTTTATGACCCCAAAAAACTAAAAATTGGTCAAAATGTAGGGATCGAGCTCGATCCTTACATTTTAAACTACCCAATGGATAACCATAAAACCACTTGGGTTGCAGACCAAGGTGGAAGACCTTTTGTGCTGCGTTTTTTCCAATCCAGCAAAGGTAAAGTTGAAGACTTCTTACAAAATGCCAGAAAATATGCGGGGGTAAAACACTCTGCAATCACACCAAACTACCCGCCCTTTTACTCAAAACTGTGGGTGTTTTCATGCTCTGCTGTGTGTGGTGGAGAAAATCTCTACAGCTTTTTAGGCAAATACCCAGATGGCGCTCCGTTAAATGTAGTGATTGGTCTATTCGATAATATTGCCAAAGCACTAGACCAAGTGCATAAAAATGATCTGCTCCATGGGCATTTAGACTTAAATTCAATTCATGTTGTTAATGGGCTTGGCCTTATGACAGGGTTCGGCGCTCACAATTGGATGAGTCAAATTGATGACAGCGTTATGGATGCCCGCTTTTTCCCACCAGAATATTTAAAAAAAGATCAAAAGCGCACTCCAGCATCAGATCGTTTTGCCTTTATGAAACTCCTCATGGCCGCCTTACTTGGAGAATCGATTCTCGATAAAGACTTTACTACGAGCCTACCAGACACGCACCCAAGTTTAAGTGACGCCACATGGGGCCGTTTACTGAAATGGAGTAGAGAAAATGAACGCCATAGGCCAAAATCCTTGGTTGAAGTCATTCGAATCATTCGCGCAAACCTTTATAAACCTGAAGTAAGTAACAGTTCGGTGGCTAAGCGAGCGGTTAAACGCTATGTACGCAACACCAAACCAAAAATCATCATTATCTGCGCTTTTGTTGCCATAAGTACTTTGGGGGCCATCATTTTATGGCCTACCCCCCCCTCTGAAAAAATTACTCCCACCCCAAAAAATGTACCTAAGGTGAAAGCAATAACGCCGTTTGAGGCCTTACCGCAAACATTAGAAGAGCCACTTATTTCTGGCGGAACAGCACCCAAGATAGAAAAAATCCCTCCTGCCACCTTTATTATGGGAGATCAAAACAGAATGGGAGATGATAATGAAAAACCACCCCATGAAGTCGATATCCCCAATGGCTTTTATATTAGTAAATACGAAGTTACTTTTGACCAATATGATAAATTTGCCAATGCAACTGGTCGAGAGCTACCTCCAGACAATGGCTGGGGCCGTGGGCAACGCCCTGCAATCAACATCAGCTGGTATGACGCAAAAGCCTATACTACGTGGATATCTAGCCAAACAAATCAAGAGTATCGCCTCCCAACAGAAATCGAATGGGAGTATTCAGCAAGAGCAGACTCAAGCACCTCATTTTGGTATGGAAACACGGTAAAGCCCGGCTACAGCGTCTGTGATAGCTGCGGAAGCCAATGGGACGGTGTCTCTTCCGCCCCAGTTGGCAGTCAAGCCAGTAACCCACTTGGTTTGTTTGACATGCATGGCAATGTAGCGGAATGGGTAGAAGATTGTTACCACGACAACTATGACGGCGCGCCGACTAAAAATGAAGTTTGGCTGGCCAATCAATGCGAAAACCGAGTACTGAGAGGTGGATCTTGGTTCGATATTCCAAGAGTTGGCCGAAGTTCAACAAGATACCGCGCAGAACCTGTATTAAAAGCCAGCAATTGGGGCTTTAGAGTGGTGAGGATTATTCAGCAATCTAATGGTTTATCTAAATCAGAATAATTCCGCTAAATGTCACCTATTCGAAATTGTTATGGCGCATCATCACTTTTGGGTGCGTTTTTTCTATAATATGTACAAATCAAAGATTAAATACGGTGACCTGATGTCAGGTTCCTTTTTTAGTACATAATATTATTATCATAAATTATTATTTAGAGGTGACAATGAGCCTATATTCAGAGTACTTACAAGAAATCGAGAATCGAAAAGGTCAAGGGTTACATCCTAAGCCAATTGATGGTGATGCATTATTATCAGAAATCATTGCACAAATTAAAGAGACTGGTCACGAACACCGCACAGATTCTCTTAATTTTTTCATCTATAACACATTACCAGGCACAACAAGCGCGGCCGTAGTGAAAGCTAAATTTCTGAAAGAAATTATTCTAGGTGAATCTGTCGTTGCTGAAATCACGCCGACATTTGCTTTTGAATTGTTATCTCACATGAAAGGCGGCCCTTCTGTTGAAGTGCTTCTTGATTTGGCATTGTCTGACAACGCTTCTGTTGCTAAACCAGCTGCTGAGGTTCTAAAGACTCAAGTATTCTTATACGAAGCGGACACAGATCGCCTTAAAGCTTCCTACAAAGCAGGCAATCCTATAGCAAAAGAAATTCTTGTAAGCTACTCACAGGCTGAGTTTTTCACAAAGCTTCCTGAAATCGATGAAACCATTGATGTAGTGACATTCATTGCTGGTGAAGGTGATATTTCAACTGATTTATTATCGCCAGGCCACCAATCTCACTCTCGTGCAGATCGTGAATTACATGGCCAATGTATGAGCACGCCTGAAGCTCAAGCAGAAATAAAAGCGCTACAAGTAAAGCACCCTGAAATGCAGGTAATGCTTATTGCTGAAAAAGGCACTATGGGTGTTGGTTCATCTCGTATGTCTGGTGTTAACAACGTTGCACTCTTAGCAGGTAAAAAAGCAAGTCCGTATGTACCTTTTATTAACATTGCACCTATTGTTGCTGGTACCAATGGTATCGCGCCAATCTTCCTAACAACCGTTGATGTAACCGGTGGTATTGGTCTTGATCTTAAAAACTGGGTTAAGAAAGTAGACGCAAACGGTAACACGGTTGTTGACGCAAATGGTGATGCGGTATTAGAAGAGAAATACTCAGTAGCTACTGGCACTGTGTTAACTATCGATACAAAAGCGAAGAAATTATACAACGGCAATAAAGAGCTTGCTGATATATCATCCGCCTTTACACCACAAAAAGTGGAATTCATGAGAGCTGGCGGCTCATACGCTGTAACATTCGGTAAGAAACTACAAACATTTGCAGCAGAAACCTTAGGTGTGGAACCTGCAAGCGTATATGCAGCCTCAAAAGAAATTTCACATGAAGGTCAGGGCTTAACGGCTGTTGAAAAAATATTTAACCGTAATGCCGTTGGCGTATTATCTGACGCACCATTACACGCAGGGTCAAACGTTCGTGTAAAAATAAATATTGTCGGCTCACAAGACACCACTGGCCCTATGACATGTCAGGAATTAGAAGCGATGGCAGCTTCTACTATTTCGCCAATTGTTGATGGTGCATTCCAATCAGGTTGTCACACAGCCTCTGTTTGGGATAGTAAAGCAAAAGCAAATACTCCCAAGTTAATGAGTTTTATGAACACATTTGGATTAATCACCGCGCGTGATCCTAAAGGTGTTTATCCTGCAATGACAGATGTTATTCACAAAGTATTGAATGACATTACCGTTGATGACCGCGCTATCATCATCGGTGGTGACTCTCATACTCGTATGTCTAAAGGCGTCGCTTTCGGCGCTGACTCAGGTACGGTAGCAATTGCACTGGCAACGGGTGAATCTGCAATGCCAATCCCTGAGTCTGTAAAAGTAACCTTTAAAGGTTACATGAAAAAACACATGGATTTCCGTGATGTGGTACACGCTACGCAAGCTCAAATGCTTAAGCAATTTGGCGGTGAAAACGTTTTCCAAGGCCGAGTTATTGAGGTACACATTGGTACGTTACTGGCCGACCAAGCGTTTACGTTTACAGACTGGACGGCCGAAATGAAGGCAAAAGCGTCTATTTGTATCTCTCAAGACGATACCTTGGTTGCATCACTTGAATTGGCGAAAAAACGTATCCAAATCATGATTGATAAAGGTATGGAAAACAGTGCAAAAACGCTTACCGGTTTAATCGCTTTGGCTGATAAACGTATTGACGAGGTTAAATCAGGAACTACACCTGCCCTAACGCCCGATGCAAATGCTAAATACTTCGCAGAAGTGGTAGTGGATTTGGATCAGATTGATGAGCCAATGATTGCGGATCCAGATGTAAATAACGATGACGTGTCTAAGCGTTATACTCATGACGTTATTCGTCCTATTTCATACTACAAAGATAAGCCTGTTGATTTAGGCTTTGTTGGTTCTTGTATGGTTCATAAGGGTGATATGCAAATCATTGCTCAAATGTTTCGTAATATGGAAGCACAAGGCAAAGAGATCAAGTTCAACGCTCCTCTAGTCATCGCTCCACCAACGTACAACATTGTTGATGAGTTGAAAGAGGAAGGCGATTGGGCACTTCTAGAGAAGTATGCTGGATTTCAGTTTAACGATAAGAATCCCAAAGCAGCTGCGCGCACGAAGTATGAAAACATCATGTACTTAGAACGCCCTGGATGTAACTTATGCATGGGTAACCAAGAAAAAGCGGAACCTGGAGATACAGTTATAGCAACATCAACACGCTTATTCCAAGGTCGTGTGGTGGCGGATACTACAGAGAAGAAAGGTGAATCACTACTAGGCTCAACGCCAGTGGTTGTTCTTTCAACCATTTTAGGTCGCTTCCCTACTATTGAAGAGTATATGGCTGCAGTAAAGGGAATTAAGCTAACGGATTTTGCGCCACCACTTGACGCAATGACGACAGCCCCCGTTGAGTTCATTCCTGTTAGTAACATCTAACATGAATTAACAGCGCATTAAACTGCGTAAAAAAGCCTACCGATAATTTTTATTTGTAGGCTTTTTTATTGCCTTTTTTTACCCTCAAATATATTTAACCATTAACTTTGGTATTTTTTCGCGCAAATTTTAGGTACAAAAAAGCCCCGCTGTGCGAGGCTTCTCCTAGAATTGTGAATAAATTAAATAACTTCTCGCTCAACAAGCTCGTCAAATTCAGCTTGTAGCTGACGCTCTATAGGGCTCTCTACATCCTGAGCATTAATATGGTGCTGTCGACCAGCATGTTTTGCTTTGTGTTTGATTAGCTGCTTCTCTAACTTGCCAACTAAAAGATCAAGAGCCGGCTTAATCTGTTTATCCGTTTTAACCGTTGCAAAAAGATCATGACCAGGAATATGAACACTGGCTTCGACAATTAATTCATGAATCTCATGTTTCTCTGTATTTAAAATCACATTAATACTGGTTATCTGGCTGTTAATACGAGATAAGTGATCCATTTTTTCTTTAACAAGTTCTTGAACTTCTTCACCAGATTGGACATGGTGACCGCTAATATTCAATGTATACATAGAGAATTTCCTTCTGTTTGTGTCAGGTTTTTTATTAACTTCAGTTTTGTACCTCCTCTGTTGCCCTTATATATAATCTATGGACGGTTCGATGTAATTTCAATGCTGGCAATGTAAATACTTTAACAATATAGTGAATGAACATTGCACTTTCCAATGGATACAAACAATAGCCCTTAAACACTTTACTAATCAATACCATACCCATTTAAATCTAGCAAACTTTTGAGTATATTGCACAAGAAAATCATATGTTTTTTTGTAGCAATGAGTGCTATCTAGCTCAATGAAAATACGTTACCGACCTTCTAGCACCTTTCCCTGAAAGGCCCCTTCTAACATAATGCCTAAATCTGTATATACCCGTTAGATGGGTTATTCGTACAACAACGCCACGGATAAGTGGTAGCAAGTGTGTTTTGCCCCCCGCACGTAACTGACACTCCTGACAGCATAAAGCCGGAAATAGCCGATCCCATAACAAAGCTGAGTAATATTCCAATTAGGTGAAGAAGTACTCCTGAGTCTGGGTTTAACATTGCACTTCCTATGAGTGTAGCAGTCTCTGACAAATGCGACACCGCTTGGTGCTGAAACCCCAACAATACGACCGAGTTGATACTTCCAGCCACCAGAGCCAGCATAAATGCACGGTATTCAACCCACTTTGGCAATCGAGATAACACAGCCTCTCCTTTACATCATGACATTGATTAGTTATTAGATTGGTTCAGCCTACGTCGAGTAATCTTGAAAGCAAAAAAAAGCGCCTGTCACTATGACAGGCGCTTTTCAAAAAATACGCTAGTAGCTCTAGTCATTCAGTAATATGCGCAACATACGACGAAGTGGCTCAGCCGCTCCCCATAACAATTGATCACCAACCGAGAATGCACTGATGTATTCAGGCCCCATATTCAACTTACGAATACGACCTACTGGAATATTCAGTGTCCCCGTTGCCGCTGTTGGTGTTAAACGTTCCATTGTCGCTTGCTTATCGTTAGGTACAACGCTAACCCAATCATTATGCTGAGCAAGCATGCCTTCGATGTCAGCAACAGGAATGTCTTTGTTTAGCTTGATGGTATAAGCCTGACTATGACAACGCATTGCACCGATACGAACACATAAACCGTCAACTGGAATTGGTTTGCCATCGATGCCTAAGATCTTGTTACACTCAGCTTGCGCTTTCCACTCTTCGCGGCTTTGAC
This sequence comes from Marinomonas maritima, assembly GCF_024435075.2. Taxonomy (NCBI): domain Bacteria; kingdom Pseudomonadati; phylum Pseudomonadota; class Gammaproteobacteria; order Oceanospirillales; family Oceanospirillaceae; genus Marinomonas; species Marinomonas maritima. The sequence continues at coordinate 934,894 of NZ_JAMZEG020000002.1, forward strand.
CGTTATCAAGCTGGCTGTCGATGTAAGGGATCAAAGAACCCGCTAATGGCACACCAAATTGATCGGTAGGCAATGTACCGGAGCGCATTTTTTCTGCTACTTTACGATCGATTTCCAAAATAGCGCTTGCAGGGTCAGCAAGCTCTGTCGCAACAGCACCTTGCAACATACCCATTTGATTGATCAATTCGCGCATATGGCGTGCACCGCCACCAGAAGCAGCTTGGTAAGTCATAGAGGTCATCCATTCAATATGGCCTTTCTCAAACAACCCACCTAATGCCAATAGCATCAAGCTAACCGTACAGTTACCTCCAACAAAGGTTTTGACACCATCGCTCAAACCTTGCTTGATAACATTTAAGTTAACAGGATCAAGCACAATAATGGCGTCTTTATCCATACGCAATGAAGACGCGGCATCAATCCAGTAACCTTTCCAACCCGCCTTACGCAACTGTGGGTAAATAGCCTTGGTGTAATCCCCGCCTTGACAGGTAATAATAATATCCATCTTTCTCAATGCATCAATGTCGCTTGCATCTTGAAGTAATGGAATATCTTTACCAATTTCTGGACCTTTCTGCCCCGTTTGAGATGTAGTAAAGAAAACTGGATCAATATGATCAAAGTCATTTTCTTCCTTCATACGTTGCATCAACACGGAACCGACCATTCCGCGCCATCCGACTAAACCTACAGTGTGTTTTGACATGGTTAACGTTACCTTTTTTTGTGGGGCCACTCATACCAAGAGCAGTATCCCTAGTGAATACCAAACGATCTTATGACGTTTAGCTTTTAATGCTGTGTTTTCAATGCTTTCAGTACGGCATCGCCCATGGCTTGCGTACTAATCGTTTCGCACCCTTTGGATGCAATATCCGCTGTTCTTAGACCAAGATCCAGAACATTACTCACGGCCGCTTCAATAGCGTCTGCCGCACTTTCTGAGTCTAAAGAATAACGTAACATCATAGCAACTGACAAAATTGTCGCTAGTGGGTTAGCGATTCCTTTACCTGCAATATCTGGCGCAGAACCGTGACACGGCTCATACATTCCGCGACCTTCTGCATTTAAAGAAGCAGAAGGTAACATACCAATGGAGCCTGTCAACATGGCAGCTGCGTCTGAAAGGATATCACCAAACATATTGCCAGTAACCATTACATCAAACTGTTTTGGGGCACGAACAAGCTGCATTGCAGCATTATCAACTAGCATGTGAGTTAATTCGACATCAGGATACTCTTTCGCTACTTCTTCCATCACTTCTTTCCAAAGGACGGTCACTTCCAGCACATTGGACTTATCAATAGAACAAACTCGCTTATCACGTAAACGCGCCGCTTCAAAAGCAGAGCGCCCTATACGTCGAATCTCAGATTCACTGTAAACGTAAGTGTTGTAGCCTTCACGCTCGCCGTTTTCTAACGTTCGAATACCACGAGGCTGACCAAAATAAATACCGCCAGTTAACTCACGTACAATTAGAATATCAAGACCCGCAACGATTTCAGGCTTCAAGCTGGATGCATCGGCCAATTGCGGATAAAGAATCGCCGGACGAAGGTTAGAAAACAACTCAAGATTCGAGCGCAAGCCAAGCAAGCCCTTTTCTGGGCGAACCGACATGTCCAATTTATCCCATTTAGGACCGCCCACCGCACCGAGTAAGATAGCATCAGCAGCTTTGGCTTTAGCCAAAGTAGCTTCTGGTAATGGAGAACCTGTTTCGTCATAAGCAGACCCACCAACCAGCGCACTTTCGTGAACGATGTTCAAAGAGAACTGTGCGTTCACTGCATCCAAGACACGAACCGCTTGTGCCACAATTTCTGGGCCAATGCCGTCACCCGGTAATATCAATACATTTTTAGTCATGTTAAATCCTTAAAAAACTGTTGTTATGTTATTGCCTAAAAGACATTACTGTTCACGTGACAAGAAAAGCCATGGAGCATCATTCATACGTTTTTCTTCGTAACGACGAATAGAAGGCTCTTGCTCAAGTGTCAAAGCAATGTCATCCAAACCATTTAACAAACAATGCTTACGAAAGTTGTCGACAATGAATTCGAATGTTGCACCAGAAGGCGATGTTACCGTTTGATTCTCGAGGTCAATGATAATCTGAGCCCCTTTTCTCAGCGCAACTTCAGCAAATAATTGATCCACTTCTTCTGCTTCCAGAACAATTGGCAACAAGCCATTTTTAAAACAATTATTGTAAAAAATATCCGCAAAGCTTGGCGCAATAATAGAACGAAAGCCATAATCATCTAACGCCCAAGGCGCATGTTCACGACTAGAACCACAACCAAAATTCTGACGAGCCAGCAATACGCTAGCGCCTTTATAACGATCTTGATTTAAAACAAACGTTTCACGGATCGGACGGCCATCGCACTCTTGGTCTGGCTGACCTTCGTCTTCGTAACGAAGCTCATCAAATAAATTTTTACCAAAGCCAGTTCGTTTGATAGATTTCAAAAACTGTTTTGGAATGATCATATCAGTATCAACGTTTGCCAAATCCAAAGGAGCGGCTAACCCTGTGTGCTTAGTAAAGGGACGCATTAAAACTCTCCTTTTATTTAGTGTTTAACAAATTCGTTAACATCAACAAAATGACCCGCAATTGCTGCTGCTGCGGCCATCGCAGGGCTAACCAAATGCGTACGACCACCAAAACCTTGGCGACCTTCAAAATTGCGGTTAGACGTAGAAGCGCAATGCTCACCATTGCCCAATTTATCCGCATTCATCGCCAAACACATGGAACAACCAGGCTCACGCCACTCCAACCCAGCCGCTTCAAAGATTGCATCTAGGCCTTCTTTTTCCGCTTGTGCTTTTACCAAGCCAGAACCCGGAACCACAATCGCTTGTTTCAGCGTAGAAGCGACTTTACGACCTTTAACCACTTGGGCCGCAATGCGCAAATCTTCAATACGTGAGTTGGTACAAGATCCAATAAAAACACGATCTAGCACTATATCGGCTAACATGGTTTTGCCTTCTAAGCCCATGTATTTCCAAGCACGTGCATAGCCTTCTTTTTTCACTGGGTCTTTTTGATCTTCAGCGCGCGGAATTGGCTCATCGATAGCAATCACCATTTCGGGGGACGTTCCCCACGTGACTTGTGGTTTGATATCTTCTGATTTCAGCACAACCACTTCGTCAAATTGCGCGTCTTTATCAGAAACAAGGTCTTTCCATGCTTCAACAGCCATATCCCAATGTTCGCCTTTAGGCGCATAGGGACGACCTTCAACATAATTAATGGTTGTTTCATCTACAGCAATCAAACCCACGCGAGCGCCCGCTTCAATTGCCATATTACAAACTGTCATACGGCCTTCCATGGACAAAGACTGAATGCCCGTGCCGCCAAACTCAATCGCGTAACCTGTTCCGCCCGCAGTACCAATGGCACCGATAATCGCCAAGACAACGTCTTTCGCGGATACCCAAGCTGACAATTCACCATCAACCCGAACCAGCATATTGCGACTTTTCTTTTGCACAAGACATTGAGTGGCTAATACATGCTCCACTTCTGATGTGCCAATACCGTGCGCTAACGCGCCGAAAGCTCCGTGTGTGGACGTGTGAGAGTCACCACAAACTACCGTCATACCTGGAAGCGTCGCGCCTTGCTCTGGCCCAACAACGTGTACGATTCCTTGGCGTATATCCTTCATGTTGAATTCGGTAATACCAAATTCATTGCAGTTATCATCTAACGTTGTGACTTGAATTTTTGACACAGGATCTTTAATACCATCAACACCAGAAATACGCTCTTTCTTCGTTGTCGGCACATTATGGTCTGGTGTTGCTAAGCTTGAAGAGACTCGCCAAGGCTTACGTCCAGCCAATCTAAGTCCTTCAAAAGCTTGCGGTGACGTTACTTCGTGAAGCAACTGCAAATCGATATAAATCAATGCACTGCCGTCATTCCGTTGTTGAACAAGGTGACTGTCCCACAACTTGTCATAAAGGGTTTTACCTGACATAAATTCTCTCCTAAAAATCTTATTGCGCTATCCTAAAACTTTGGCTTAAATAACTCAAATTCATATTTTTCATATTTTGGATAATTTTTTGGAATGATAGACATTGCTGAACTACTTACCTTCATTAAAGTCGCTGAAACCAGTTCATTTTCAGAAGCGGCCTCTCGACTTTTTTTAACGCAACCAGCGATAAGTAAACGCATTGCCGCACTTGAAAGTAACCTAGGAGTACGACTTTTTGATCGTATTGGACGACAAGTACAATTAACCGAAGCTGGAATACGTTTATTACCCAAGGCAAGAAAAATGGCGGAAGATTTACAAGATATAAAGCGCAGCATGACACTACAAATGCAAGATGTGAGCGGCGAACTACGCCTTTCGACCAGCCATCATGTTGGTTTGCGACGTTTGCCAAAATCCCTCAAACGCTTTCAAGAGAACTTTCCAAGCGCACACTTAGAGATTGAATTTACCCAATCAGAAGAGGCTTACCAAGATGTTTTAAAAGGACGAGCTGAACTGGGTATTATCACGCTTTCTAATAAAGAAAACCCGTTGATTGAGTCTTTGCCAATTTGGTCTGATCCGCTGACTTGCGTCGTCAGCAAAGATCATCCTCTGGCCTTATCTAACAAGCTAAGCTTAATAGAATTAGCACAGTACGCTTGCGTTCTACCCAATAAAAATACGTTTACTAGGCAAATCGCAGAACAAGTTTTTGGCAAACAAGGGCTAAAACCTAAAGTTCGGATGAATACCAATAATTTAGAGACACTTGCTATGCTCGTCAGTATTGGCTGGGGGTGGTCACTCCTTCCCTCAACTTTGGTCGATGAAAAACTGGTGGTATTGAACATTGCAGACTTGAACGTAGAGAGAAAGCTTGGTGTCATTCATCATAAACAAAGAACGCTAAGTCGAGCTGCCATCGCTTTTATTGAACTATTAAAAAGCGATAGCACCAATTTATAAGCTGTCTTTTTAACGACGCTGACTAACAATAAGAATGAGAAGCGCCAAAACGCTGGTCATAGACGCTGCCGTAAATGCCCACGCCCCACCAGCCCATTCCCATAAATAACCAGTGATAACCATGCCAACCCCACCGCCTAAACCGATGGCAAAAGCACTGTACATGGCTTGCCCTTGACTGGCATAACGCTCAGGGAAAAGACGTCTAATTTGCTCAATGGACACCATATGAAAAAGTGCAAACGTTATGCTGTGAAGCAGCTGCGTGAAAATGAGCACCCACACGATAGACGCAAACCACCCCACCAAGAACCAACGAACGACACCACAGACAAAACACAGCGTAATAATATGAACAACATGAAATTGTTTAATCGTATTACCAAAAAACAGGAACAGTACAATTTCAATGATTACACCCAGCGCCATTAAAAGACCAATATGCTCACCACTGTAACCAAGATTAGATAAATGAACGGCAAAAAATACATTGAAAGGCGCATGAGACATAAAAGCCAAAAAAGCCAATGCAAAAAACAGCATAGACTCCGGCGTTTTCACTAAGGAAAGAAAAGACGTTGATTCTTTATGAGTGTTAATTTCATACGCTTGCTCCTTTAAGAAATACGATGTGACCACCGCCAATGCCAAGCAAACGCACATAGTTGGAATAACAACACCAATGCCAAATTGGCCTATCAGAAAGCCACCACCCGCCACGGCGACAACATAACCTATAGAACCCCCTACTCTTAATCGAGTATAAGGTACATCCAAATGGCGAATACTTCTCACTGCCAACGAGTCCGTCATAGGAATTAATGCAGAATAAAACAATGCCATTGTGCAGGTTAAGAACCACAGCGTTTCAAACTGATTACTCCAATTAAAAGGAATGACGGCAATAAAACAACCTAAAATCCCCAACTGAAGAATACGTTTAGGCAAGCCTATTTTGGCCGTTAGCCAGCCCCAAAAATGCGGAATTAAAATACCAGACAAAGTAAACGTCGACATCAAGCGGCCAATCTCGGATGCGGTTAAACCAATCGACTTATAGTACAGCGAAATATAAGGCATCATCACGCCGATAAACGCACAGAAAAAAAAGTAGAAGAAGAATAAAGGCCAAGCCACAGGGCGAGCTTTTTCTGAAAACATTATGGCTCCAAGACAGTTTTAAATTTGCGACTAAATTAAGTCAACAAAGATCATGCATTCACTATAATGATTGAGTATGCTGGAAACAGTAAAAAAAAGCACGACAGATAACGAAGCATGTTCCTATAAACCACCTCCTCTCTGTCTACAATCCATCCTAATAAAGCGTTTATTTTAAGTGGGAGAAAACCATGGTTAACAATCAAGAATGGTGGCGTGGCGCAGTCATTTATCAAGTGTATCCCCGCAGTTTTTTCGACTCTAATAACGATGGTATTGGAGACCTTCCGGGTGTCACTGAGAAAATGAATTACATCGCATCACTGGGTGTCGACGCTATTTGGTTATCCCCTTTTTTTACCTCTCCGATGAAAGACTTCGGCTATGATGTGTCAGATTATTGTGATGTAGACCCTATTTTTGGCAGCCTTGTCGACTTCGACCAACTGATTGAAGCGGCTCATCGTCATGGTCTTAAAGTGATGATAGACCAAGTACTGAACCACAGTTCAGATCAGCACCCTTGGTTTGCGGAATCACGTAAGAGCCACGACAATGCCAAAGCAGATTGGTATGTATGGTCAGACGCCAATCCCGACGGCACCGTTCCTAATAATTGGCTTTCCGTTTTTGGTGGTCCAGCGTGGCACTGGGACAGTCGACGAAGACAATATTATCTTCACAACTTCTTAGACAGCCAGCCAGATTTGAACTTCCATAACCAGGACGTTGTTAGCGCGTTACTTGACACGGTTGAGTTTTGGTTAAAGAGAGGCGTTGATGGTTTCCGCTTAGATACAGCAAACTACTATTATCATGACCTAGAACTGAGAGATAACCCACCAAAAGAACACGTCGTTGAAGGCAGCATTGGTGTGCGATTAGACAACCCTTACGCCTATCAATTGCATATTTACGACAAATCCAGACCTGAAAACATTGCCTTTTTAAAGAAACTTAGACATTTACTGGATCAATACCCAGACACCACAACCGTAGGTGAAGTCGGTTGTGATTTCGCACTCGACACCATGGCGGCTTACACCCAAGGTAGCGACAAGCTACATATGTGTTACTCATTTGATTTATTAACACATGATTCGTCTATGGACCATATTCGTAAAACGATGGAAACCATTGAAGCCAGCTTGGGTGATGGTTGGCCATGCTGGTCGACAGGAAACCACGATGTAGAGCGTGTCGCAACTCGTTGGGGAAAAAATCATAATTCAGTCGCTAAAAGTAAAATTTACATGGCTATGTTATTAACATTACGTGGCAGTGTTTGTTTGTATCAAGGTGAAGAGCTCGGACTGCCTGAAGCAGAATTGTCCTTTGATCAGCTGGTAGATCCTTTTGGCATTGCTTTTTGGCCGGAATTCAAAGGCAGAGATGGCTGCCGAACACCTATTCCTTGGAAAAACGAATTGTTAGGCGGTTTTACTCAGTCCCATCAACCTTGGCTGCCCATTGCAAAAGAACAACAACCGCTTGCAATCAGTGTACAGGAAGGAAATCGGCATTCTGTTTTGCACGCTTATCGTGATTTTTTGCATGTAAGGCGTAATCACCCAGAACTGCGTTATGGTGAGATTGAATTTTTGTACCACAATGATACAACGCTGACCTTTCTTAGAAGCTATCAAAACAAGCGTCTCTATGTGGCAATTAACACATCACATCAAGATAGAATTTTGCCTGTCGAACTGACTCTCTCGGCCTTAACACTGCCAGAAGCCATTCAAAGTGGTTATGTTGACGGTCGTACCGTAGTGCTACCTCCATTTAGTATTTTACTCGCTGCTGTTTTGGGCTAATAAAATTACCCCCGAAGTTGGTTGTCCAACTATTGGGGGTAATTTCAGTAGCGGATTTTACTAGTCACTGTCTCGCGCCAAGTAAGAAAACCAAACAAAAATCAGAAGAGTCTATAACGCCAGTTGTTCTTGATTTGGCCAAGCGTTAATAATGGCTTTCACCAACGTCGCCAATGGAATGGCAAAAAAGATCCCCCAAAAGCCCCATATACCACCAAAGAACAAGACAGCAATAATGATAGCCAATGGATGTAAATTGACCGCCTCAGAAAACAGCAAAGGCACCAACACATTGCCATCTAATGCCTGGACGATTAAATAAGCGACCACAACATATATGAACTCGCTCTGAGTGCCGTATTGATAAAAAGCCACCAAGACAACGGGAATCGTCACTGCGGCCGCACCAATGTAAGGAATCAAAACGGAAAGCCCTACTAACAGCGCCAACAATTCCGCGTACTTCAAACCAAACACTAGAAAAACAATATAAGTCACCACACCGACGACAAGCATTTCAATGAATTTGCCACGAATATAATTCGCAATTTGATCGTTCATTTCATGCGCTATGTTTCGCATCATTTTACGTTCTTTTGGTAACCAAGAGGTTAAATAGCCCAGAATTCTTTCCTGATCTTTCAATAAGAAAAACATCACTAAAGGCACTAAGACCAAGTAAATCACGAGAGAAAATAAAGAAGGAATACTCGACAAAGAAAATGATACGAGCCATTGCCCAAGATTCGTAGACTCATTTGCTAATGAATTCGTTAGTTCATCAATAGCAGTCTGACTCACAAACTCACTGTGCCCTTCTGCAAACTTTTGCACCTCCGTTCGAATCACAGTAAACATTCTTGGAACATCTTGGACTAGCCGAACGGCCTGACGCCAAATAATAGGCACCATCACTCCAATGAATACTCCGCACGCGGTTAGAAAAGTAAAAAAAACAACGAATACAGATACAACATGACCGAGCCCAAGCCGTTGCAACCGATCAACCAGCCCTTGCAGAAGAAAAGCCAATACAATCGCAATCAAGATAGGGGCTAAGATCCCTCCCCAGAATACTAAAATACAGAGTGTTGCAATTAAAAAGAGCAGAAATACAACCAACTCTTCATTTGAAAAATAGCGTTTAATCAGCGTATCAACAATTTTAAACATATCGAATCCGTTTCAGCTTTTTTTAATCACGAAAGTATAAACATCACTGTCTTCACACGTTGACAGTAAAGAAAGCCCAACCAAGGCAACGTATTGAGGGATATCCTTTAACGAGCCAACATCACACGTTTTAACACACAAACACTCGCCTTCCGTCATTTTGCTTAATGCCATCTTGGTCTTTAACAATGGCATTGGGCAACGATCTTCTCTTGCATCCAAGATTACGTCATACTGATCACCTAGATTGATCGTCATTTTATAATTTACCTAATGAATGTTTGCCATATTATGAGACTATTTTCAAACGTTACAACAGGCTTAAGCATCTTAGCCTTTGTTTTTACAACTACTTTCCCTATTTTGGGTCACAGTAGCATTCCGGATTTAGAAGCCAATAAAGACGAAAGAGCGCTGTCGAACCCATCGTACATACTTGGACAATATTGGTTTAGAAAACTAAATGGAAGCCGAGCGTTAATCGACTTTCCCCCCGCGTACGATTATCTGAAAGATGCCTTGTCGCAGATTCTTCCGCAAACAGATCTTTATAATACAACAGTAGAAATGACGTTTTTAAACAGCACGCAAAGTAATGCGTTTGTTATTCCAGGGAACCACCTCTTTATTTACTCTGATATCATGGAAATGATTAACAGCGAAGACATGCTACTAGGGCTACTTGCCCATGAGGTTGCACACTTAGATCTTCGCCATTATGAGCGTCAAACAAAACATTCGGGTGAAGAACTACAAAAGACACTAGTGATGCTTGGAGCAGGAATAGCAGCGGCATTGGCTGGCGCAGGCTCGGATGCCACAACCGCGCTTTGGTTGGGAGGCATCGCGAATCAAGCTGAAAATACCCTAACCTACAGCCGTAACCAAGAATTAGAAGCCGATCGACGTGGCCGTGAATATCTTAGTAATGCAGGAATTGCTCCAGAAGGCATGACAAAGCTGTTTCAGGCTTTTTTCAAACAAGCCCTAGGAAGACCAAAACTGGAATTTTTATCCACTCACCCATTACCAAACTCGCGGCTGTCGGATTCATTCTCTACAGACACCAAAGACACCATACTGAGCAATACAACGGTCAGTGACTTTGAGTACTTTAGGGCCACCCTATTAGCCTATCGAGCGGGACTGGATGATAGGCCGTACACCTATCTAGACCAAAAAATTCAAGACAACGACGTAAAAAACTTTGCCAAAGGACTTTTTTCTTACCTTATTCAGTCTCCCGAGCGCGCTATTGTCTTTTTAAGTAAGCTAGAAAAGCACAATCAATTTACGGACTACTTGCAAGCATTGAGCTATACAGCCTCAGGTCAAGCTGATGAAGGGTTACGTGTTATTAAAAAACGACTTGATCTTGCACCAAAAAACATCCTTTTCTCAATGCTCTATGCCCAGCTCACCCAATCAAAACCCATTAGCGTTTCATCGAATTACCTTTATGAACAGCGGTTAATTTGGCGGGCTAATATTCAATACTTCCAATCTAAAGACAACATCCCTATGGCATTAAACTATCGAGCATTACTTGATTTTAGCCAAGGAAAAGACAAAACCGCACAGTATCTAATTAAGCGCGCAGAAAGTGATGCACTAGAGAATGAAAAAAGTACTATTAAAAACACAGCCTCTTTCTTTAAAATAATTAAAGAAGCGGAAAAACAAGAAGATTTAGACGAAGAAAAAAACAATTAAAAGAGAACATTTAAAAACAAAAAAAAAGCCAAACTTAACGTTTGGCTTTTTTATCTACAGTAAACCAGCATTATTCAGCTGATTGTGCGTGCAACGTATCAAATTGACTTTGAAGCTCTGCATGCTTTGCATTGTATAGAGATACTTTCTGGTCTGCTGTGTAAGCGCCGTTCAAGTTAACACTAGAATCTACTTCTGCACCCATATTTTCAAGAGTAGCAGTCAGTGCTTCTACACTGCCTCTAGCACTTTGAATGCGATCATCAGCGCCATCACCAGTACCAGCAAATACACTGGTTGTCATAACAGAAGCAGCCAGTAGAACCAAAACAGTTTTATTTAGAGTTTTCATCATTCAATCCTTAATTTTAAATAGTTATAAGCTAATTAGTTAAATATATTATTCAGCTGATTGAGCGTGCAAAGCGTTAAATTGATTTTGTAATTCAGCATGTTTAGCAGAATAAATCGCTTCTTTTTGGTCAAAAGTATAAGCACCATTTAAGTTAACGCTGGTATCTACTGAAGCACCCATATTCTCAAGTGTTATACCTAACGCTTCTACGCCGCCTTTTGCGCTCTGAACACGTTCAGTTCCAGTTTCAGCAAAAGCAGCCGTCGTCATTACTGATGCAGTTAATAGAGTAAGAGCAGTTTTAGTGAGATTTTTCATACGTATCCCCTTTAGAGATTTAAGTTTTGATAAGTTGCGATGCTTAAAATTTAATAAGTCTGTTTCGCTTTGGTGAATACATAATAGCCTTATACTGAGAATAAAAAAGAGCCTATCCCTTGCTTTCACCTTCTTTCCAAATACGACTAAATAAACGTAAATTTGAATAGATATCACCTAAAACAGGTAGAAAACTTAATAAATAAGGAAGAAATAGACAAAAACAGCGAGGCTAATGAAAAACACGTAATGAAATCGGTGGGGGGGCACGCAAAAATTTGCTAATCTACTCATTCTGTTTAGATATGAAGAATTATGACGCCCCTTGCTTTAATTGATAACTTAGAACATTTACCAAATCCGTTTACTCAATTCGACGGGATTGCCACTCACCTTGCAAAAAACACGCTTCAGCTAAAAAAGCCCGAGTATCAACGCGACCTTCAGCTCGCGTTGTGTTTCATCTACAGTTACAACGGCTCGCAGGCAACTTTTAACTCATATCGACGAGAAGTAGAACGGTTATTACTTTGGTCATGGAACATAGCGAATTGCCCTTCAACTCAGTTACGACGTGATCAAATCGAAGAATTTATACACTTCTGTGTCGCGCCACCAGAAAACTGGATTGGAACAAAAAATGTGGCTCGCTTTAAGTTACACATGGGGGAAAGAGTGGCGAATAAGGAGTGGCGACCTTTTGTTGCGCATGTCAGTAAATTAGAGTTTAAAAATGGCAGTACCCCTCAAACCAAACAACACTCTCTATCACAAGCCGCGATTCGCGCCACTTTTTCAATACTGTCATCTTATTATGGATTTCTTCTGCAAGAAGACGCCGTGCAACAAAATCCTGTGGCGCTTATTCGACAAAAAAGTAAATTTGTAAAAAAAGAAATCACACGAAAACAAGTCAGACGGATCTCTAACTTGCAATGGGATTATGTCATTGAAACCGCTGAAATACTGGCAGAAGAAGACCCCGTTCATCACGAGCGCACCTTGTTTATCATGAACGCTCTACTGGGTATGTATTTACGGATTTCAGAATTGGTTGCAGATGAACGATCTGCTCCCGTCATGGGCGACTTCATTAAAGACGCGGATGGTCATTGGTGGTTTAAGGTTCTTTCAAAAGGCAATAAGGAGCGATTAATCGCTGTATCCGACGACATGCTAAATGCTTTGATTCGATATCGTCGGTTCCGCGATCTTCCAATGCTGCCCACCATTGCAGAAAACACCCCTCTTGTACCAAAAAACAGAGGACAAGGCGCTATGACCAGTTCAAGACAAATAAGAAACATTGTTCAACTCTGCTTTGATAACGCCCATCAACGCATGTGTGAAGATGGTATGAGCGCCGATGCAGACGATTTACGTGTTGCGACGGTTCACTGGTTACGTCACACAGGAATATCGGAAGACGTAAAAACCCGTCCCAAAGAACATGTTCGAGAAGATGCGGGGCATTCCAGTATGGCAACAACGGATAAGTATATAGACACGGAATATCGAGAACGCCACGCTAGCGGACGAAAAAAGACACTGCGTCCACAATAATTAACGACTCGTGAAGGTAATGAGATAGACAAGGTTATTTTGACCAGCGTTCTAGACTCTTTTCATCATCAACCTTGGCGTTTACCCAATGGCTCTCTGAACCTTGAGTTTCCTTTTTCCAAAATGCTGCACGGCTTTTTAAATAATCCATAATAAAGTCGCAAGCTTGAAATGCTTCAGCTCGATGTGCAGCACTTACTCCTACAAAAACAATCTGATCGTCAACCGCCAAACACCCTACACGGTGAACGACGCAAACATCTAATAACGACCAGCGCGCATTAGCCTCATCCACAATGACTTGTAAATTACGCTCCGTCATACCAGGGTAATGTTCAAGTTCAAAGCGGCAATTTTCTTTTGGCAAGTTCGAAAAATGTCGTACTAACCCAACAAACATTGCAACGGCACCCGTTTGATTTGCTTTGAGCAAACCTCTATATAAGTCATCAACCTGAAAGTCTTCGTGCTGCACCTTTATCATTCAGCCTCCCGTTACCGGTGGAAAGAAAGCCACTTCCGTCACCGTATTTGTCACCATATCGGCGTCACGCGCAAATTCAAAATCAACAGATGACTGTATGCCAATGTCGAGTAGCGCTTTTCCGTTTTCTAATTCTCCCGCTAACTGCTGCTTTAACTCACCAATACTTAAGGGCAAGTTAAGTTCCACCTGATAGGACGCTACGCCAATAACTTCTTTCAGTGACGCAAAAAAAACCACGTTAACTTTAGGCATTCTCTTTACTCCAATCACCACTTTTGCCACCCTTCTTTTCAAGCAATGACACATGCTGAATCACAATGCCTTTGTCAACCGCTTTACACATATCATAAAGTGTTAGTGCCGCAATACTCGCGCCCGTTAATGCCTCCATCTCTACACCAGTTTTACCGGCCAAAGAACAAGTACATAACACTTCGATTTCACAGTCGCTAATGGTGTTAATGTCGACACTAACCTTGGTTAACATCAGCGGGTGACATAAAGGGATCAAGTCAGACGTTTTTTTTGCCGCTTGAATGCCTGCAATACGAGCCGTAGCAAGAACGTCTCCTTTAGGTAACCCACCTTCCACTATCTTAACCAAAGTCGATGCTTGCATTAACAGCACAGCTCGTGCAGTGGCTGTTCGTTTAGTCATTTCTTTATCAGAGACATCCACCATATGCGCATGACCCTGATGGTCTAGATGGGTAAGTTTATCATTCATATAATTTCCAATTATTGTACATATATTACAAATGTCGCCTATATTTTAAGAAAGCCCACACGATTGCAAGCGAAGTCGTTTTAATAACAATAAAAATTAAGTCTCTTAATGTGGTAATTGTAATTGCATCATCAATAAGGACAATCAGGAATGGTGTTTCGATGTGTTTTTCTTTTTTTTCTGATCACCTCACTACCATGGTCACAATATGCTTTTTCTGTAAAACCGACAAAAGTCACACTTGGTGAGCTTCCAACCTTAAAAGAAACATCGCTCAGCTCACCACAGGACATACTATTAAGCGATCGATTCGAAGAAAATATATATGGCGAATCCCAAAGCTTTTCAGATTACGCTTATTGGCATAAATTAGTCTTTCCAAAAACGACTAAACAACAAAAAAATGAAAACTTCGTTCTTGGGTTAAATTATTATGTTATTGAGAACCTTGATTTCTATCTCTTTCATGGAAATCAGCTACAGAAGCATTGGACTAGAGGTGCCTTACAAGATTGGCAGGGCGATACCGAACACTATAGTGGAATCTGGATTCCTATCACCTTATCCAGCGAGAAAAGTACAACGTTGTTAATCCGTAAACAAGGCAATAGCCCCCTTCTCACGCCATTCAAACTATTTAGTACACAAGAAGCGACAACGCAAAAAGAAAACAAACTGCTTTTTTGGGTTTTTATCATTAGCAGTTTGCTCATCTTACTCGCTCATAACATATTTGTTTTTATCTTACTAAGACAACCCGGATTTGTTTACTACCTTGGGCTAAATGTCATCATCCTTATTGCCCTGTCTGTTATAACGGGCTTTAGCCGTTGGATTTTTTCTGAAGAGACAAGCCAGTGGTTGATCCAAAATTTATTTACGGTGTTTGGCATAGGCACGTGGATACTCTATCGATT
This sequence comes from Marinomonas maritima, assembly GCF_024435075.2. Taxonomy (NCBI): domain Bacteria; kingdom Pseudomonadati; phylum Pseudomonadota; class Gammaproteobacteria; order Oceanospirillales; family Oceanospirillaceae; genus Marinomonas; species Marinomonas maritima. Next base: position 950,128 of record NZ_JAMZEG020000002.1, read on the forward strand.
CAGTGTACAGTTTCTTAAAGAGGTACAAATCCCCTCAGCACATTCGTTTATTCGCAAATACGGTGATGCTGTCTTTATTATTTTCTTATTATTAATTCATGCTGTCTCTGTAAAAACCTCGGCGTCTCTTTTCGCAGCGATAGAAGCTTTTCTTTTAATAACCTGTACCTACTGGGGAGTAAAAGCTTATATAAAAGGCTTCATAGCCGTTCGATTTTATTTATTTTCTTGGCTGATTTTAATGAGTGGTAGCATCCTCAATACCATGATTTTCTGGAAAATTTTGCCACTTAATATGCTCACAGAAGCTATTTTCCCAATATCCTGCTTACTGCAACTGCTCGGCTTTTCTTTTGCCTTTGCGGATAAAGCCAATCATATCGAGCAAAAACGACAGCTTCAAGCAATCACAGACGTTTCAACAGGCCTACCAAATCGCACCTATTATTTTGACACTTTGCCATTGCAGCTCAATGAAATGAATAAAAATCAGCCCCAACTTGCCTTAATCATGATAGAGATAACCAGTCACCTAAAGCTAAGCCAAGCATTTGGCCCTGCCAAAGCAGACTCGGCTTTATGTGAAGTCATTCTACGTACTCATCAAAAAATCATCGAAATGGATGGCATATTATCGCTACCATTACCAAATAAAAGCACTAAAAAACTAATACGTTTAACCTATAAAAATATTGTTTTGTTAAGCACAACGCCTGAGGAGATCAAAGAACAAGTCCAACAAATTCAGCAAATCCTAGACCATCCAACCATCGTCGATAAGGTGCTTTTTCAACATCAATACAAGATCGGCAGCGCCCTTTATCCATCTCAAGGGTCTAACTTAGACAAACTTTACCAAAACGCTCTCATCGCCAGTAACTCGGTGACTTATTCATCTGGAAACTGGGCACCATTTACTCACAAACTTAAAAGTAATCACGCCCATCAACTTCGCTTGATCACTTTACTTACCGATGATATTAGAAAAGAGAAGCTCTATTTTGATATTCAGCCACAAGTTAACCTAGCGGATAACCGTATTGTCGGCGGTGAAGTACTGATTCGTTGGAACAATGAACATTTAGGACAAGTATCTCCTGCTGAATTTATCCCTCTAGCAGAGCATACTGGTTTGATTTATAAGCTTACCGATATGCTACTTGAAAAAGTGTTTCAATGGGCATCATCAAACCCAATCGCACTTTTAGCACAACGCCTATCGATTAATATTTCAGCCCTTGACCTTCTTCAAGAAAATTTTGCAGAACGAGTAAACACCTTGCTTCTACAGTACCGATTATCGGCTGAAAAATTCACCATAGAAATTACTGAAACCAGCATTTTTCAAAACAGTGAGATTGTGAGTCACAACGTTAAAAAGCTTCATGACGCTGGATTTGAACTGTCTATCGATGACTTTGGTGTGGGTTATAGTTCAATGCAAAATCTTGTTGCACTAGAAATTAACGAACTAAAAATAGATCAATTTTTTGTAATGAATTTAATGACCGACACCCAAAGCCAAACGTTATGCCGAAGTATGATCAATTTGAGCAAAGATCTAAACATCATTAGTGTCGCAGAAGGCATTGAATCAGAAGGCATTTTGAACATGCTACGCCAGTGGCATTGCCAAGTTGGTCAGGGTTTTCACCTTTATCGCCCAATGTCGACGCTTCAATACCTCACTCTTTTAGAAGAAAAGGATCAACCTTTGTCACCATCAATAAATCGTGCATAATGCAGTAAGTCATTCATTCATCTTGTAAAACATGGTTAAGATCTATCATCACATGAGCCTAATAGACGATTATCAGTTGCTGGAAATTCCAACCAATGCCAGCGAGCAGGAAGCAAAAACCGCATTTAGGCGTTTAGCAAGACGTTATCATCCAGATAAAAACCCCGATACAGACACCACAGAACTCTTCCAGAGTCTTCAGGCTGCTTACGAAAACGTTATCAATGCGATACGCCAAGGTGCGCAAGTAAACGATTGGAAACCCTTTAGTTTCACAAAAGAAAATACACAAAGTACTAAAGCAAACAATCGCTATACACATTCCTCAACGGCCACAGATAAAGAACAAGAAGCCTTTGTAAAGGAACGACAGCGCGCATACGAAGAAATGAAACGTAATAATGCCCATCAGGAAAAAACACGTAACGATGCCATCAAAGCAGCTCGAAATACTCTTAACGAAAAACGTGTCAAAGCCCTTTATGAAGAAGCGTATAAAGCCTCAAAAAACTTTACGTCTCAAGGCTATCACTACACCGACACCCCAAATGAAGGCCAGCCTGATATTCCACCTTATCAGTCCTTTGTTGACGATGATGAAGAATACACACAAAGACACTACGAGAAGCCCTACGAACAAGAGCCGATTAGCCAACCAATCCGTCTTGATGCTGCGAAAGCGGCCTTTCGTGCAGCCACTTATATCGCTTTCTTTGCGGCCGGTATTTACAGCACGCTTTATTGGCAATCATTCCAACAAGAGCCTGTCGTGAACACGCAGAAAAGTGACTATATCAGCGGTTTATACCCACAGTTTCGAAGTGGCCTTAGCTACACATTAGCCAAGACAACGCTCTACGCAGAACCCGACTTATCAAGTGCCATTTTACAAAGCATCCCAATTAAATCCGACCTACAAAGTATTAAAGTGCAAGGTGATTGGCTAACGGTTCGATATCAAGGAAAAAACGGTTGGGTGCAAGCAAAGAACGTTGGCTATGGCGGTGCGCAAGAAGCCGTACAAACAGGCTGTTTTGGTCAACCAGGAGCAGCACCTCGGCACGGTGAACTGATTGGTCAAGCCGACGGAAATAGTCGACTTAGAATTCTAAACCAACTGGCAGAACACAGCATGATCACCTTTGAATCCTATGATGGACAAGCACCCTTCTCTATATATTTATATGCAAAGCAAGCCTACGCCGCTAACTTCATCCCCAGAGGGCGCTATCGGTTGGTGTTAGAGACTGGATCCCTGTATCATCACGCCTGTAATAAATTCCTCTTTAATGACACAACAAAAGTCATCTTAGACAACGTCGATTTTGCCAGCACCGAACAATCACTCGCGCTGAAGCCATAATCACACTATTTATGATACTAAAAGACAATCAACCCTGAGTATTCCACGAGCCATGCTAAGTAACATCCGAATTGTATTAATCAACACTTTCCACCCCGGTAACGTCGGCGCAATTGCCCGAGCAATGAAGAACATGGGATTAACAAATCTCTATCTGGTTGACCCAAATGACTACCCTTCAGAGGAGGCTACCAGTCGAGCCGCTGGCGCGATAGATCTTCTCGAAAACGCCACGATAGTACCAACACTAGAACAAGCCATTGCTGATTGCAGCCTTGTTATCGGCACCAGCGCTCGTCACCGTACTTTCCAGTTGCCTATTATGAACGCCCGTGAATGTGCGCAAAGTGTTATTCCCGAAGCCGCTGACCACAATGTAGCAATTGTTTTTGGACGTGAAACAACAGGGCTTTTGAACGAAGAAATTGCTCAATGCCATCGCCAAGTCTACATTGATGCCAATGACGAATACCCTGTGTTAAATATTTCGCAAGCAGTACAAATTGTGGCGTATGAGATTTGGATGGCAAACCAAAACAAAGAATTTAATCAAAAAGACACACCAGAATACCCACGCAAGAAAGACATGGACCTTTTCTACGAACATTTAGAAGAAACCCTATACGGTATTAACTTCATTGTTCGCAGCCATCCGGGCAAAGTATTAGATAAGCTGCACCGTTTCTTCAACCGCTCTCGTCCTGAAAAACAAGAGCTTGGAATACTTCGTGGCGTTCTCGCTGCAGTACAGCGAGAAGCAGGACTAACAGAAGCCAACAATCATCCAGAGAAAAAAGCTAAAGATGCGCTAAAAGACAGTCTTAAGAAAGAGTAAGTAATTATTCCCTAGAGCTAACATTAAAAACGCAGCCGATTGGCTGCGTTTTTTATACGTTAAGAGAACACTCAATAGAAAAGCTTTATTTTTCTGCTCTTCCAGCAAACTTGCGTTCTTCAACATTCACTTTAATACGATCGCCAGTAGAAATATGCTCAGGTACCTGAATAACCGCACCAGTAGACAATGTCGCAGGCTTATTACGAGAGGTTGCAGAAGCACCTTTAATCGAAGGGTCTGTTTCAACGACTTCAAGCTCAACGTTCGTTGGCAATTCAACCGCAACGGGAGCATCATTGACCAAAACAACTTGAATACCCGTAATCTCTTCGTTGATGAATAAAATTTCATCTTCAATAGCCGATTTATTCAAGGTATAAGGCGTGTAGTCTTCGCTGTCCATGAACACGTATTCATCACCATCTGAATAGGAAAACATAGCAGGACGACGAATAAGGTCTGCTAGATTTATCATGTCTGAATCTTTAAACGATTCGTCTAATTTTCGCCCTGACACTACATCGTACATACGCATACGATAAATGCTACCACCAGCACGACCCTGTGGGACAGAGCGATCTATGCCTCTCACAATGTATGTTTTGCCGTCGTAATCGACTGCCATGTTTCTTTTAATTTCACTAGCCTTAGGCATTTTTTCTCGTCCTAAAAATAACGTGTTATAAAATCGGAACTTTTAAATTCGTCCGTGATCCTAATCGACTTCATAAAAAACCGCCAGAACAAAACACGTTACAAGGAGTCAAAAAACATAATTATTTGTGTTTTATACACAAAATCACTCCTACTAATACGCTGTGTATTTTTTGGCACTGCCTTTTACTTTTTCAACTGGATAGCGTTGTGCATTTTTGGCCATTTTTTGCTGCGCTGCACCAAACAAATCTACGTTCAATTTATCCGCCAATCGAACGGTAAATAGCAACACATCCGCCAATTCGTCTTTAACGGCCAACATCTGCTCATCGTTTAGTTGATAAGAAGCTTCTTCTGACAACCAGCGAAAACAATCCAATAACTCCGCGGTTTCACCGGCCAAAGCCATCGTCAAATTTTTAGGAGAATGGAACTGCTCCCATTCTCGTTCCTCAGCAAACTGACGCATGGCCAGTGTGAGCGTTTCTAAAGAATCATTGTTTGACGATGCCATTGATCAGTCATCTACTTTCATGTGTGGGCTCATAATGACTTGATAAATCGGATATAAAATATCCGCACCAAGAATTTTAGCGCGCTCTGGAGACCAACCCACAACCTCATCTGGTAGGTTTTGATTGTCTTTGAACGGCATTTCTAACGTAAAAGACAGGCAATTGTAAGTTTCGCCGACCCACTTAGTAGCCACCGTCAGATTCGCCTCGCCAAACTGATCTGGCGTGTAACCGATTTTTGTTTGAAAATCAGGACTGACCGCAACAAACATATCTTTGAACAAGGTTTCCATAGTTTCCATACGAGCGTCAAAAGACGGTACGCCTTGGCATCCATCCACGAAATTGACAGGCAACGCTTCATCACCATGAATATCTAGAAACATATCCACGCCTGTTTCGGCCATTTTCTTTTGTACCGCCAACACTTCTGGGCTAAATTCCTGCGTAGGATTTTTCCACTCACGATTCAAGTTCACGCCTTTAGAGTTCACTCGTAAATTACCATGTACCGCACCGTCTGGGTTCATGTTCGGCACAATATAAAAGCGACACTGCTTCAAAAGTGAACGGGCAACTGGGTGAGATTCATCAAACAGACGCTCTAACAAGCCTTCCACAAACCATTCCGCCATGGTTTCACCTGGGTGTTGACGAGCGATGATCCAAATATTTTTCGCTAGACCTTGAGTTTGACTGACTTCCAGTAAAGTAATATCACGACCTTCGGCGGTTTCACCTAAATGGTCCGTAATACAATCGTCGTGGCTTGCTGCCCAAGAAATCATATCTAAATGTCGTTCGTAGCTGTAAGGGGCAAAATACGCGTAGTACACACTGTCCTGCTCTGGTTGGTGAGAAATCACCAACTTACCATCAACGTATTCCGTTGGTACGCGAAACCAATATTCACGATCGTAAGACGCTACAGCTTGATAATCCACCCAACCATCTGGGTAAGCGGCATCACTGGCGTTTTCAAATTGGATGACGCATTGCTCACCCATTCCGCCTTGTAATCGAAAATAAAACCACTGAAGGAATTTAGAGTTTGTATCATTAGGGATCTTTACTCTAATATTGTCTGGCTCAGAGGCTTCAATTACGGAGATATTACCGCCATCAAACGCACTACTGATCTTGATTCGGCTGGTCATTTTATTCTTCCTTAACAATCAAACATTGGTTCTAAATTATGGCAAGTTTACCTATTTTCATGACGGCTGTCGCCAATTCTTCCGACGAGCCAGCTTTCCCTCTACTTTTTACTTGGTCTACTCACGAAGCTCAAGTCAAAGAAGTACTGGTTATTCCTGATGATGAGTGGCTAGAAAACCACCGCATTGAGCCCAATCCTCATGATCTAGACGTACAACAGCTCCATGAATTTGGCTTTGAAGCCAGCGATATATTGGCGGAATGGATCAACGAATTTGATACCGATATTATTTATGGATTAGAGCCTGAACTCCTCAACCAATTAGTCGAAGCCACCTACGACATAAAAGGATTGGAGCCTAGTTTTGAAGTCCAAAGTATTCACTCTTGGTTCGAAGAGCGCGACGTAAATCTTGATGATGCCGTTGCAGAACAAGGTCAAACTACTCCATTGCACCTACTTCCGCCCGATGAGTTGATTATTCAACTACTGCAAATTGCAGCAGAACACGGTTTGATTGACCCTAGCGAAATTCCGATGATTGAACAATAACAACCCATCATAGACCGCCTATCAAACTGTGAAATACTGAACATCCTCGATAAAAATTGGCTTTTCATAACTCGCCTAAGTAGAGTCGTAACACAATCTACGATTCTACTTAGGCGACAACATGAAAGATTTACTTCCAGACCTATGCGATTTGTACCCAGAACAGCTTCAAATCGCTGAACCTATTTTCACCTCGTACGGAAAACGCAGTCACTTTTATGGAGAAGTCGTCACCGTTTCCTGCTTTGAAGACAACAGCCGAGTGCGCGAACTCGTTAACGAAAACGGCAAAGGAAAAGTCATGGTCGTTGATGGCGGTGGAAGTAAAAGACGCGCATTACTTGGCGACATGCTGGCAGAAAAAGCCGCGAATAATGGCTGGGAAGGCTTTGTTATTTACGGCGCAATACGAGATGTTGCTGCACAAGCCACTTTAAATGTTGGCATTCACGCATTGTGCGCGCACCCAATGCCAACAGAAAAGCGTGGCCTTGGTGATTTAGGTAAAACCTTACATATTGCGGGCATCGTCATTACTCAAGGTGATTTTATTTATTGCGACTTAAATGGCATCGCTGTGTCTAAGCAACGGCTTACCCTCCCTTAAAAAAGGGCTCACTCAAGTTAAACTATAAGGTCACTAACGTATGAGTAAATAAGCTACGTATACCGTTTACTAACATCTGCACTGACATCATCAATAACAACATTCCCATCAAACGCTCTAACGCCGCCAAGCCTTTCTCTTTCAACACGCGATTCAACAAAGGCGCCATCGCCAAAATAACAACTGAAATACCCCATGCGGCACCAATCGAAATTAGCAAGTCTTGTTGATCATGTGGGTAGCTCTTAACCATCACCAATAAGGTCGCCAATGTTGATGGTCCTGCCAACATAGGAATTGAGATTGGCACAATAAAGGGTTCCATTACAGGGCCTGCTTCCTTGGTGTAAGGTGAAGGGAAAATCATCTTCAAGGCAATAACAAACAACACCACGCCACCAGCAATGGAAATAGACTCTGTTTCTAAATGCAACAGCGCTAAAAATTCCGCCCCAAAAAACAGAAAACACACTAGGATAATTAACCCAATTAAACCGTCACGCACCACAATTTGATACTGACGCTTCTGTGGAACCCCCTTCATCACAGACAATAAAATGGGAATATTACCGAATGGGTCAATAACGAACAAAAATAGCAAGGTGGCAGATAGAATGGAAAACTCGGTGCTCATCAGATACTCAGATTAAAATTTAAGGGAAAATGATGGGATCTAGTTTAATGCATAACGATTAATGTCGATAGCCAAGACATTTTCTTCTAAAGGTCTTTTTTACCTAACCTTTCATTATCATCGCCATCGGTAGAAACAAACTGAGTCATTGCCCTACCGCGACATAAAAATCTATTCGAAAAAGCCTTTTTTTAGTACTCTTTGCACCTTCCCATTCTTTTGTTGTTAATACATCTCCTATGCTGAAATTCACCCGTGTTGTTTTATCTATTCTTTTAGTGAGCTCATTTCAGTTAGTGTTTGCAGCACCAGACTTTTCGATGATTAAAGCACAAGCTAAATTATCGGACGATACTTATCTTACTGCAGATACCATGGCGGCACTTCTACAAGAGCAAGGACAAACCTTGGTTCATCAAGCGACCTTTATTAACTCTCAAGTGAGTTATTTATTGAGCGAAAAGAATGATGTTCAGACCATTGCCATTCGCGGCACGGCGAATCTAGAAAACGTCATGCTGAATCTAAATGTTTCTTTGCTGCCAGACGCCAAACTGGACATTATGTTACACCAAGGTTTTGCCTCTGCCGCGAGAGCGGTTTACAAGGATGTGAAGCCTTATCTTGCAACAGGAAAGCCGATTCAAATCACCGGACACAGTTTAGGAGGGGCGATTGCTGTCATTCTAGCCATGTATCTAAAAGTAGACGATTACCCATTAACCAGCGTGGTGACGTTTGGACAACCCAAGGTGACTAACGTATCAGGCGCAGAAAGGTTCGCGGGCTTGCCTCTGACTAGAGTCGTCACACTACAAGACATCGTGCCTTTGGTTCCACCGTTGAGCCCATTACAGATTCAAGAGCTGGACATCTATTGGCACATGGGGGAAGAAGTGATTCTGATGGGTAACCATCAATTTTCGATTACAAGCGGGCTCAAAAGCATGCTAAGAGCCACCAAATTTACTTCGGCCATTCCAAACGAAAAAAACCTGACAGCGCATAAAATGACAACCTACCTTGAGTTGGCCAATACACTGGATAAAAAGGCAACCGAAGTACCTTATAAAATGCAAATTAGCTTGTTCGGTTTTTCGTTGGAATAACGTGTTAACTCAACGACAACCGTAGACCAATCGGTAAACTCTCGCCTACCAATGCATTTAGCTCGTCATTGTTTATTTCGATTTGACTCTCAAGACGCTCAACCCATTGTTCGGGGCATTTGTCTTTTTTGAGTTTATTAGCCACTTTTTTACGCAAAGCGCTGAGCTTATCGGATTCACCTACACTGACTTGGCTCATTAAAACGGCCGCCAGCCCTGCTTGCTTGCGCTTTTTCCAATCTTCTTTTAAAACAACCTCTAAAATCGGAAACAGTTTGTCTTCTGCAATTCGTTGCTCTTGTTTAGCAGACAATAGATGGCGAGAGGCAATTCGCCCTATCGTCCACCAAGCAGTGTCCGGCTCAGAGCTTTTTTGCAAACGCTTCAGCAGCCAACCAATCGTGGTTGCTTTGTCTTCACTCGGCAACCCCTCCAGCGCACCAACAAGGCGAATCAGATCGTCACTGGACTTGGTCGTCAGCGCCTTCATTTTATCACGGGAGCGTTGTCCGGTTGGCGAGTAATATTGACTGAATTGCTTAAACAATACGTGCTGCTGATCAATCGACATACCGCCTGCAATACGGCGATACAAGGTCCAATATTGCCCCCAAACTGGTGCACTATCAAACTGGGTGCCTGCTTTGGTAGCGTTAATCACTTGCTGTACACGCAACAAATCGTCCGCTGCGCCATAGCCTGGGCGTAAACAATAGCCAATCAACTGCAACCATTGACGTTCATGCTGAGCACTTTTTAGGCGGCCAGACTTTAAGCTCAACAATTTATCAACCAAGCGACGAGATGTCGCCAGGTTCCAGTCATCGCGTTTGCCTAATAATTGATCAAGGTCTTGTTTGAGCGCCTTCACCAAGTCAGGATTCTGTTTTTGTCCCGCAGCAGAAAAACAGTGCGTCAGATGCTCTTCTGCTTGACCCATATTGGAATGTAACAATGTATCAGTGTCGGAGTCGTTATTTGGCTCTTGCTTAGATGTGGAAAAATCCAAGCGCCACTGATCGCGCGTGTCATTGCTATTCAAAAGAACTTGAAGCACACCCACTTCGGTCATTTGCACCGACATTGAAACAGACAACTCTGTATTCTCTTCTGTACTGTCTAATTCTGTTGCTAAATTAGAGATGTAATGTAGGCCATTTTCTTTTCGCACTTCCCCCACGACACATTCAAGATGATCATCGGAACGATACAAAGGAAATTGAACTTGTTGACCCAATGTGACAAAAAAATCTTGCTCTAAAAGCAGCGTTTCACCTTTTAACGTGTCTTTGGGTAAAATACTAACAAATTGATCATCCCCAAGTTTCAAATACAAGCTGTGTGCCACGCCACTTTCAACTCGTGTACTTTCTCCCGCCAAGGCGTTTAAATACATCGCCGCACCTTTTGCAACCGCCTCGTTTGGTTCGTCGGCAGAGCAGGCTAATATCGGAGTATTTGACCAAGCATTTAATTGCGCTAGCAAACGGGCTTTTAACACTGGGCTATTAAACAACCCACCGTTAAACAACACGGCATCTGGCATAGTCGAGCCAGTGGCGATTTCAATGACGGCTTTGTGTTGTTGCAAAAATGCCGCTAAATGACGCGTGAACGCAGGATCAGATTCGTACGGCAAACCTAACGTATGCATGGCGTAAGCGTTTTTTTGTACCGGATCATTCGCTTCCACAAGAGGAAAGAAACCCGTACTCATTTGCGCTAATAATGCGTTTCTTGAAACATCAAATTTCTGTGAGCCGCCAATCAGACGACTGCCTCCGCCCAATACCGTAATACTCAAGGATTCTGGCGCGTTAACGCCCAATAGATTTTCTTTAGCTTGGCGCGTTTGCTGAACCAGCGCGGCGAGACGAGACACGGATAACGCTGAAATTTGTTTGGGGTCAAGCTGAAACGCTAAGGCTTGATCAAGATTATCGCCACCAAGCAACAAGTGTTCACCGACTGCGACGCGCTTTAATGAAATCGCCGCACCTTGTTTATTGGTTTTCGCGGAAGATCGTATGGCAACCAAACTAAAATCACTTGTGCCCCCACCAATATCAACCACTAACAGCATTTTCTTATCAGCCAAAGACGCCAGTTTTTCATCATCACTGATGTAGTGATAGCAAGCTGCTTGCGGTTCTTCTAATAGATAAAGATCTTCTAAACCAGCCAATTTAGCGGCTTCTAACGTCAACGCACGTGCTTCTTCGTCAAACGATGCTGGCAAGGTTAACGCGACGGTTTGTAACTCTAAAAGCGCGTCAGGAAACCGATGATTCCAGCTTTGTTTGATGTGTAAAAGAAGTAACTTACTGGCTTGTAATGGACTGAGTTTTTTTACTGAATCACTGCCCCAGGGAAGAATTGCTGAGCGCCGATCGACTTGTCGATGACTCAACCAGCTTTTTGCACTCTGTACTAATTGCCCTGCTCGACGTTGGCCTAAGGCTAATGCCCCCATGCCAACGACACACTCTTTCTCATGATGACGCCAAGGTAAAACAGGAACCATTTTTCCTATCTCATCGTTGGCCAGCAGGTAAATTGCACTCGGCAAGTAATCAAACTCCTGCACAGAGCCATCGCTCATTACTTGAGGAATGGGCAATAGTGTCGGTGCAGCTCGATCAGAATCCAGACTCGTCGATGAAAGGTAAGAAACGACACAGTTAGTCGTCCCTAGATCAATTCCCACTCGATAAGAAGAGCCAAAAGCTGGTTGCGCCATAATTTAGGTCTCTCTAACTTGAAACTCAATAGTCCAGTTTAAATCAGACTGTGTGTCGTGCGCTTGTAATAACAATAAGCCCAACTCAGTAACTCGAGCAGTTAGATAAACCCGCACCATCTCACCCGCCTGATAATGTCCAGCGTCCAAACGAACCGACAAAGGACTCAATTCATTTAACTGCCCCAATGAGAAAGCAGACACGACTTTACCAACAGCATCCACTTCATTGTGCTTGGATTGGAAAAAACGAAATATAACGTTTTCACCGACCACAAGAGAGAATTCATTGGGTAGCATCTGCTCCTCTGAACCCTCTTCTAAACCAAATGGTGCGACGCAAATAGCATCAACCGGCGGTGCCATGCCAGGAATTGCTGGCATTGGGCTGGCAACACCAATGTAGTAATTTGACGCTAATCCGCTTTTGACCTTAACACCGCCTTCCGCTTGAACTTGGGCGTAATAGGTTGCGCCTTTGGCTACTGCATAATCTAAGTGTGAAGGCGTCAACATCGTTAACGTTATGCCACCCAATAGACTCTGTAAACGAGCCTCTAGCGTAGTGCGTATCACCGTCGCGTTGAACACTCCACCGTTTAATAATATTTTACTCGGCGTCACATCGTGCAGAGATAAAAATTCACTGATGTGCCGAGTGATGGCTGGATCGCCTTCATAATCTAAATTGATGGTGCTAAAACCACTACGAGCAACTTTATGAGCCTGCTCACCTAACTGAACTTGAGGAAAGAAACCATCAATCAACAGTTGCTGAACATCGGCTTGAGTTAACATGGCTTTGACACTGTTATTAAACAAGCTACGACCGCGACTCGGTACGACGACACTGGTTTCAGCAACATCTGGATTAGATAACAAACGCTCTTTGGCTTCACGACAGACTTGGGTTAAGCCGGTGATCTGCCAAGGCTCAAGGTGAGTGCCACTTTGCGCAAGTTGAGCCGCCAAATGATAGGTTAAGGCCATGTCCATATTGTCGCCACCTAATAGTATGTGACGACCAACCGCTACGCGCTCTAGACCTAATGCGCCATTTTTCTCAACGGCTTGGATCAAAGACAAATCTGTGGTTCCACCCCCCACATCGACCACTAAAATATGTTCGTTAACGGTTAAATTATCCGTCCAATTTTTTTGATCACTCAGCCACGCATAAAACGCGGCCAGCGGTTCTTCTATCAAGCGCGCTCGTAAGCCGACTCGTTCTGCTGATTGCTCGGTAATCGCACGAGCCGCAGGGTCAAATGACGCCGGCACGGTAATGACTACGTTTTGCTCTGTGATAGGCGCATCTGGAAAAGAAACTTTCCAAGCATTTACAAGATGCGTTAACAAAACTTCAGTCACCGCAGCAGGAGAGATTTTTTCAACTTCTTCAAGCGCATCAACAGGAAGCACATTTTCATCCGCGCCAACACGAGAATGACACAACCAACTTTTTGCACTTTGTACTAAACGACCAGACGACTTAGCACCCAACTCACGTGCTAATTGGCCTACAATCGAATGAGCTTTCCCCCACGGCAACAGTAAGTCACTTTCTAAGAATTCAGTGCTATGAGGAAAGTAAACAAAAGAAGGTAATAAAGGCCGAGAATCGACTTGGCCAGGCGCGATAAATTGCGGGATAGGCAGTTGTTGAATACGTCCTACTTGGGATTGACTCGATTGGGAATAATAGACAGCAGAATGCGTGGTACCTAAATCGATACCAATAAAATAGTCGCTCATGGGTTATACCTCGACTTCGGCTGGCGCCAAAATAGTTAGGCTTTCGGTATTCGTCACTTTCGGTAAACGCGTGTCTGTGACTTTCCAACCAGGATGAATCAAAGTACCGGTATAAGGACCAGCGCCCTCCACTCGGCCTTCCAATTTGATCTGCTTAGCATCGTAATCGGCTGGTATCTCAATTCGACTATTTTCCACCGCGGAATTCACCACTTCGATGGTAAAGTGCTGCGTCAATACTTTAGAGCAACCCGCATGAATTTGGCGTGCTGCTGCGCCAACATCGACATCCGTATAATCATCAATGCTCTCTTGAAGAAAATCGATGAAACGCGCTTCTTGCTGTAAAAGCAGCAGCAATTGGTGTGCACCGTCTTCGTTAACCGTGTCCAAAGCGGGTGCCATCACTTCAATTTCACGAATCACTTCAACTGTTTCAGTAATGACCGTCGGCTCAGTTTCAAAAGCGAAGAGCTCGCCTTTATTCACTTGCTGACAGCGAGCGGCATAATCGCCGCTCCCCATGTATTTGAAAAACTGACCGAAAGCACCAAAGAAACGTGGCACAAAAGAAACTACTTTTATTTTTTGCGTCATAAATTACCCGTTTTTCATTTCTTCAAGCTCAAGCCAACGCTCCATCGTTGTTTCAAGCTCATGTTCTTTGTGTGACACTTTCGCCAAGATTTTTTGCACTTGTTCTGCATCACCTGCATAGAAATCCGCTGCGCTTGTTGTAACATGAAGAGACGCTATGTCTCGTTCCAACGTAGCAATGGCTTCTGGCATATTTTCAAATTCACGCTGCAGTTTGTAGCTTAGCTTTGCTTTCGGCTTAACCGCTGACGCAGCTTCTTTCTTTGCCTCTAGTTTGGCTTTTTCTTTTTTGGTTGGCTCATCATTCGTCTGAGACGTCGATTCCGTTGGGAACTTACCACCTTGACGAATCCAGTCTTGATAACCGCCGACGTATTCTTTGACTTTGCCTTCGCCTTCAAACGCGATCACGCTTGTAACAACGTTATCAAGGAAAGCACGATCATGACTTACCAATAACAAGGTGCCATCGTAGTTCATTAACAGCTCTTCGAGCAGTTCCAATGTTTCTACATCTAGGTCGTTGGTCGGCTCATCCATTATCAAAAGATTGGCTGGACGAGTAAATAATTTCGCCAACAACACGCGATTTCGTTCACCACCAGACAAAGCTTTTACTGGCGTACGCGCTCGTTCTGGAGGGAAAAGGAAGTCACCAAGATAACCAATAACGTGTTTGTTTTGACCATTAATCTCAATAACGTCTTTGCCTTCACCAACGTTTTCCGCCACGGTTTGCTCTGGGTCTAACTGTTCGCGCAATTGGTCAAAGTAAGCGATGTTTAGTTTGGTACCTTGGTGAACCTTGCCAGAAGAAGGCTCTAAGTTTCCTAAGAGAATCTTCAGAAAAGTACTCTTACCACAACCATTTGGTCCAATCAGACCTATGCGATCACCACGAGAAACAACCAGATCCATAGGCTGTAAAATGACTTTGTCATCAAAGGAGTGGCTCACTTGAGTAAATTCGGCGACTAGCTTGCCGGATTTATCTTTGGTCTCAATCGCCATTTTCGCATTACCTTGACGACCTATACGCTCAGAACGTTCATCTCGCAACGCCTCCAAAGCACGAACTCGACCCTCGTTACGAGTACGACGAGCTTTGATACCTTGACGAATCCACACTTCCTCTTCTGCTAAGCGCTTGTCAAACAATGCATTTGCACGCTCTTCTTCTTCCAACATTTTTTCTTTGAAAGCCAAAAACGCATGAATGCTGCCGCTAAATGAAATTAAGTTACCGCGATCTAACTCAATAATACGATTGGCCAGTTTTTCAAGAAAGCGACGATCATGGGTAATAAAGAGAATCAAGCCACGAAATTGTTGAAGCTGTTGCTCCATCCACTCAATCGTTGGTACGTCCAAATGGTTTGTTGGTTCGTCTAGCAGTAGTACATCAGGATTAGAAATTAACGCTTGCGCCAAAATAACACGACGACGCCAACCACCTGACAACTCCGACATCAACTTATCAGCAGGAAGAGCCAAACGTTGAATCATGTGATTCACTCGTTGCTCAAGATCCCAGCCTTGAATTTTGTCTAGCTCGGTTTGAATGTCACCTAATTCATTTGAGTGGTCATTCTCGAAATCTTCTAATAATTTAAAATAACGCGCCATCAAAGTATGAGCTTGGCCTGCGCCTTCACTTACGACTTCACGAACCGTTTTTTCATTGGCCGCTGGCAGCTCTTGTGGAAGCTGCGCAACTTTCATTCCCCCTTCAATGCGAACCATGCCTTCGTCGGCAACTTGTTCACCAGAGATGACTTTCAATAAAGTGGATTTACCTGCGCCATTACGGCCGATAATAGCAACACGCTCGCCAGCGTCCGCTGAAAAACTAATTTTTGACAGCAGTGGATTATGCCCAAAAGCAACACTAATCTGTTCTAACGACAATAGACTCATATCTACCCATATAATGTAAAAATTTTGTGGCAATATAGTATCATCCTTCTAAGTGAAGGTTCAGTAAATACAGGTCGTCAAATGCTAAAAAAGAAAGAGGGTTTTGTTGTTAGAAAATAAAATTAGCAATTTTTGTCATAAAATGACGTATTAAAGTTGTTATGATCTTTACAAAGATTAAATAAAACATATTCCTTCATCATTTTTTACGAATATACTGTCTTTAATACAACAAAAACATTCTATTTCATGGAGCCATAAATGGAGTTAAAAAGTAAAGTAGGACCGATAGCAGCCGTTGTTATCGCCGCAGCAACCGTCGGTTGGATGTATTTTGGTGGCAATGGCATTACGGTTAGTCCAACTGAATCGACGCCCAAAGAAAATACCATTTCATCACAAACGGCTGAGGCTAAACTTGCTTATTCAGTTCAGGCCAAAACACTAATTGCGAAATCCATTGAAATGCACTTACCTTTAAGCGGGAAAACACTAGCGGATGAGACCTTGCTGTTAACAAACAGCTTTCAAGGCCGAATCATCAAGTTACCAGTCGAAAAAGGTGATTTTGTAAAAAAGGGCAGTCCTATTGTCCAGATAGATACTCGTACTCTAAAGGTTCAAATTGAACAAGCTCGCCTTTTAGTAAAGCAAAGAACACTTGAGTTAGATGGCATGAAAAAACTTGCGGCCAATAATCTTTCATCCAAGGTTAATGTTGCACAAGCTGAAACCGACCTTGCCTCAGCCAAATCGGTTGAACGTGCTTTGTCGGTGGATTTAGAAAATGCGAACCTGACCGCTCCTTTTTCCGGTGTACTAAATACGCTGGATGTTCAAGAAGGACAAGTGCTATCGGTCGGCGCATCAGTTGGTACATTAGTGTCTTTGAACCCTATCAGAGTCAGCGTCAATATTCCGCAAAATAAGATTCAACAAGTTAAACTAGGTACACAAGGAAATATTCGCCTTGAGTCTGGTTATGAAGCGGAAGGTTTTGTTTCTTACATCAGTACCACGGCCAATGAATCTAGCCGAACGATTAGTGTCGAAATGCAAGTAGATAACCCAGAGAACGTTATTCCAGCGGGACTAACTGCTGCGGTTGATTTCATTTTAGACGAGCAAAAAGCACACGCCTTCTCCCCTGCCTTATTAACACTCGACAACACAGGCAGAACCGCCATTAAGACAATCGACATTGATAATAAAGTTGTTATCTCACCTGTCGAGATAGTCAAATCTGAACGAAATCAAGTTTGGGTTAGCGGCCTACCCGATAACGTCAATATTATTACTGTCGGACAAGGGTTTGTGTCTGCTGGCGATAAAGTCGATGCACACTATCAAAACTAAGGGAGGCTCAACATGCAAACATTGATTGAGGCGGCCTTAGCTCGCTCACGCACCGTAATGATGTTTTTTGTCCTGATACTCATCATGGGCACGGTTTCTTATATTGAAATAGCCAAAGAAAGTGATCCAGACATCACCATCCCAATGGCGTATGTTTCTGTTTCCTTAGAAGGTATTTCGCCAGAAGATGCAGACAGTTTATTAGTACACCCTTTAGAAAAAGAGCTCAAAGGCTTAGAAGGATTAAAAGAGCTTAAATCGACCGCCTCTGAAGGCCACGCGTCTATTATTCTTGAATTCGAGTCTGGCGTAGACATCGATCAAGCGATTAGCGATGCAAAAGACAAAGTTGATCGAGCTAAAAGTGAACTACCGGATGATGCAGATGAACCAACTGTCTCCGAAATAAACCTCTCAACCTTCCCTGTATTGCGCGTTAATTTATCCGGCAACGTCAGTTTTGCTACCCTTAGCCGTACGGCGAAAAACCTACGAGACTCAATTGAAGCCGTGGACGGTGTATTAGAAGCCAGCATAAGCGGTGACAGAGATCAGCAAGCACAAATAATTATTCGTCCTGAACAACTAGAATCCTACAATCTTTCTCTTGCCGATGTAGCGAACTTTGTTTCAGGTAACAATCGCTTGGTTGCCGCCGGCAACTTAGATACTGGCGCAGGGCGATTTTCTCTTAAGGTTCCAGGTTTACTAAAAACCAAAGAAGACATTCTTAATCTACCAATAAAAGCCGATGGCGACCAAGTGGTGCTTTTAGGTGACATTGCCACTGGCGAACTAACCTTTGAAGACCCAAGCAGCTATGCTCGTGTAGAAGGTAAGCGCAGCATTACTTTAGCGGTTTCAAAACGCGTTGGCGTTAACATCATTGAGACCATTGAAGCCGTTAAAGCCGTAGTAAAAAACGAAAGCGAACAATGGCCTGATGGCGTTGAATACAACCTAACCGGTGATAAATCAACAGACATCGAGACATCACTCAACGATTTATTCAACAACGTCTTAGCTGCCACTCTACTAGTCATGATTGTCATCGTTTGGGCACTTGGTATTCGTAGCGCTTTATTAGTCGGTTTAGCCATTCCTGGTGCGTTTTTATCTGGCATCTTGATTTTGGATTTACAAGGCTACACCATCAACATGGTTGTGCTATTTGCCTTAATACTCAGTGTCGGCATGCTGGTTGACGGTGCCATTGTTGTAACAGAATACGCTGACCGAAAGCTGGCAGAAGGCGCCTCAAAACGTCAGGCTTATAGCGAAGCCGCCAAACGTATGGCGTGGCCAATTACAGCGTCCACTGCAACCACTCTCGCTGTTTTCATGCCACTATTATTTTGGCCTGACATCGTTGGCGAATTTATGCGTTACATGCCAATTACTATTATAGCGACGCTGTCATCATCTCTTGTTATGGCGCTCATTGTATTGCCTACCATTGGATCTATCATTGGTAAAAAAGGTGCTTACAGTGAAAAGACCATGCACACGTTACGTATTACTGAAACAGGTGACCTGAGCCAGCTTACAGGCCCAACCGGCTTATACGGCCGAGTACTTACCCGTCTAGTAGAGCGCCCTATTTGGGTTCTCTTGTTCACTATCACCCTGCTTATTAGCGTTTTTGCCAGTTATGGGCAATTCGGAAAGGGCGTGGAATTTTTCCCAAATATTGAGCCAGAATCTGCGAATTTAGACATTCGCGCCCGTGGCGACCTTTCTCTTGACGAAAAAGATGCGCTGGTAAAGCAAGTTGAGCGACAGGTAATTGGGACGCCAGAACTTAAAAGTGTCGTGACAACGTCGTATGCTACGCCAGGCAACAGCGCGGCTCCTGACAGCATTGGCTCAATCAGTATGGAGTTTATTGATTGGTACAAACGAGATTCTGCCAGCGTTATTTTGGATCGTATTCGAGAGAGAACCAAACAAATTCCAGGTATCGAAGTCAGTGCCGAAAAAGAGCAAGGCGGTCCACAATCTGGTGCAGATATTCAACTACAACTTAGCTCAAATTATTCAGTCGCCCTAAATCTTGCAGCCGACGCAATCACTAAAAAATTGCTCGAGAGAGAAGAGATTATCACCGTAAGCGATGATAGGTCTCTACCGGGAATCGAATGGCGTATTGATATAAATCGCGCTGAAGCTAGTCGATACGGCGTTGATGTGAACAGCTTAGGGAATGTGATTAAGCTAGTTACCACAGGCATTACATTAAGTGATTTCTTACCGGATGGCGCCGACGACAAAATTGATATTGTGCTGCGCTATCCTGTAAATCAACGTAGTTTAGATCAGTTAGACCAGTTACAAATCCCGACGAATCAAGGAAGCATACCTGCGAGCAACTTTATTCAGCGCTATGCAGCACCAAAACAAGGAATAATAAACAGAACAGACGGAAAGAAAACCATTAAAATTGATGCCGATGTCAAAGATGGCCTAGTGGTTGATGAAGTTATCAAGGCCATTAAAATCAAGCTTGATGCCGCCAATATCGATAAAACTGTCAGCTATGAATTTCGTGGCAATACAGAAGATCAGCAAAAATCCATGATGTTTTTAATGAAAGCTTTTGGTGTTGCTTTCTTTATTATGGCTATAATTCTGGTCACTCAGTTCAATAACTTCTTCCAATGCTTGTTAATCCTAAGCGCCGTTATTTTTTCGACGATGGGCGTACTTATCGGACTCATGATGAAAGGCCAACCCTTCGGTATTGTTATGAGCGGCGTTGGTGTTATTGCGTTGGCGGGGATCGTGGTAAATAACAATATCGTTTTAATTGACACCTTCAACGGATTACGCAAACAAGGAATGATGGTTCGTGAAGCCGCTATCCGTACTGGCGTACAGCGTTTAAGGCCAGTAATGCTGACTACAATTACCACTATTCTTGGTTTAATTCCTATGGTGTTCCAATTAAACATTGATTTAATTCATCAATCATTAAGTGTGGGTGCGCCCTCTGCGCAATGGTGGACACAACTATCAACCGCGATTGCTGGTGGACTGACTTTTGCGACGCCGCTAACACTCATACTGACACCTTGTTTGCTCGTATTAGGTTATCGCAAAAAAGAAAGAAAGCAGTTGGAAGCCTTACAAGAAGCGACCATTGAACAAGAGAAAATTGAGCCAGAAGAAAACAGCACAGACAAAGGCAACTAAAAAGATAGGGTAATTCGTATAAAAAATGGCTTTAGAGATTATTCTAAAGCCATTTTTTGCCTATATTATTAAACTATGTGCATTTAAGACAATTGCGCTAGGGCAAAGTCTATGTCTGCAATAATATCGTCAATATCTTCTAACCCAACCGATACACGAATCAAACCTTCGGTAATCCCCGCTTTGGCTTTTTCTTCGTCCGTTAATCGACCATGAGTCGTTGTTGCAGGATGAGTAACCAAAGTTTTCGTATCGCCTAAATTACCGGTAATCGACATCAATTTTGTGCCGTTAATGACGCGCCATGCGGCTTCACGACCACCTTCGACTTCAAACGATAACAAGCCACCAAAATCTTTTTGCTGCTGCTTAGCCAATTCATGATATTTATGACTTGGTAATCCACCATAATTCACTTTAAGCACTTTAGAATGCGCCTCTAAATACTCAGCCAATTTTAAGGCATTTAATGAGTGCGCCGTCATACGCAAAGACAATGTCTCTAAACCATTCAATAACACCCAGGCATTAAATGGACTCATACAGGGGCCCGCACTACGCATAAACGCAGTAAAAACATCGACAATCTCTTGGCTAGCAATCAAGGCACCGCCCAAACAGCGCCCTTGCCCATCAATAAACTTGGTCGCAGACTGCATAACGATGTCCGCACCTTGCGTCAACGGATTTTGCAATGCTGGAGTCGCCAACACGGTGTCCACGCAAAGCAACGCACCTTTGGCATGAGCTAACGCCGACACACGTGCGACGTCAACGACCTCATAAAGAGGGTTGGAGGGCGTTTCAAAATAACAAAACCGTGTCTTCTCGTTAATCGCTGCTTCCCATGCGGCGTAGTCTGTTGCATCAACGTATATGACTTCAACACCGAACTTTGTTGTATAGGTATTAAAAAACTTAACGGTTGAACCAAAAATGTTACGCGAGCAAACCACGCGATCACCGGCGCTTAATAAACTATAAGCTAGCGTCATTAACGCGGCCATACCTGAACTTGTCGCGATGGAAGCTTCGCCTTTTTCGAGCGCCGCTAAACGTTTTTCGAACAGCGCAACCGTAGGGTTTGTAAAACGAGAATAAATATTTCCGTCTTCCTCTCCTGAAAACTTTCCTGCCGCCTCTTCTGCACTACTATAAGCAAAGCTCGAGGTCATAAAAATGGCTTCGCTGTTTTCTTGCTCTTGTGTTTGGCGAATGCCCACATGAATCGCATTCGTTGTGTCTTTATAGTCAGACATTTTTTTACTCCAAAGCCATTCTTAAAATTTTCCCCAAATGCAACTAAGCCAGGCGTGACCTGGCTTAGTTAAATCCGTCACGAGATACTGCAAATATTACATAGGATGCATCATATCGCTACTCTGCATATCTTCGATAGCAGACTTATTCAAATCATTGCGCGCCCCTTCAATACTGGCCAAATACGCACTATCAATATTGCCAGTTATATAAGTTGCATCAAATACAGATGTATCGAACTCTCGAACGTCAGAGTGTTTTTCATCAATACATGCTTCGATCAAATCACCTAAGTCTTGAAAGATCAACTTATCTGCGCCAATTAACGTGCAAATCTCATCAACATTACGGTTATGGGCAATCAGTTCATGCGCTGCTGGCATGTCAATGCCATATACATTTGGATAACGAACTTCCGGTGCCGCTGAAGCGATATATACTTTTTTCGCACCCGCTTCTCTTGCCATTTCGATGATCTCTTTACTCGTTGTACCGCGAACAATGGAATCATCAACCAACAAGACTGTTTTGTCTTTAAACTCATAAGGCACTGGATTTAATTTTTGACGAACCGATTTTTTGCGAATTTCTTGGCCCGGCATAATAAAGGTACGACCAATGTAGCGGTTTTTTACCAAGCCTTCACGGAACGGAATATTCAATGCTTGTGCGATTTGCAGAGCAGCCGTACGGCTGGTATCAGGAATGGGGATAACTACATCGATATCAATGCCTTTCCACTCACGCTGGATTTTCGCGGCAAGGCGATCGCCCATATTAATTCGCGCTTTATAAACCGAAATATTATCAATAACAGTGTCCGGTCGAGCAAAGTAAACGTATTCAAACAAACAAGGACGAGCAACTTTTTTAGGCGTACATTGACGCACATGAACCTTATGATTTACATCAAAAAAGATTGCTTCTCCTGGTTGAATATCACGTTCGACTTTAAAGCCTGCCGCGTCAAGCGCAACACTTTCAGAAGCCACCATGTATTCAAGACCAGACTCGGTTTGCTTAGAACCGTAAATCAATGGCCGAATACCATCAGGATCACGGAACGCCAAAATACCATAACCAGTAATCAGAGTAACAACCGCATAACCACCTTCAATACGTTTATAAACACGCTCAAGCGCATTAAAAATATCTTCTGGCGTAGGAATTAATTTTCCTTCTTGATGGAGCTCATGGGCCAATACGTTTACGAGCACTTCAGAGTCAGAAGTAGTATTGATGTGACGCAAGTCAGACTCAAACACCTCACGCTTCAGTTTAGTCGTATTTGTTAAGTTGCCATTGTGTGCAAGGGAAATACCGTAAGGAGAGTTAACATAGAAAGGTTGAGCTTCTGCTGAACTGGATGTTCCAGCCGTTGGATAGCGAACATGACCTATCCCTATATTTCCTTGGAGTTTTTTCATATGGCGAGTGCGAAACACTTCACTCACCGGACCATTGTCTTTGCGCAAGCATAATCGTCCGTTATGGCTGGTTACCATACCTGCAGCATCTTGCCCACGATGCTGAAGAACGGTTAACGCATCAAAAATTGCTTGGTTAACCACAGACGTGCCTACGACACCAACGATACCACACATGCTCTAGATCCTCGTGTTGGGGGATTGCGACAAATGCCGCAAGGTTCTTTCTTTATTTGGCTGCGATGTTCAGCAGCTAATTGCCAAGGGCGCGGTCAATGAGAGTTGAATCCATAAGATCCGAACTCTTGCCTAACATATCACGCGTCCAGTCATTCAACTGCCCCAATTGAGGGATCAATTGTGATGTTTTCCAAAACTCTGTTTTCTCTATAGCAGGACTTAGACTCAACAAAGAGACAAAAGCCACAACAATCAAGCTGCCTCGCGCGAAACCAAAGAGCATGCCTAATACTCTATCGGTGCTCGACAAGCCTGTTACTTGAATCAGGGAGCCTAGTAAAAAGCTGACTAACGCCCCTACTACCAAGGTTGCTATAAACAGAGAAACAAAAGAAACAATATAACGAATCTGATCATTTTGAACTTGATCAAGTAACAGAGTTTGCATTTGGTCAGAGAATTTTATCGATACGATAAAGGCAATAACCCAAGTAAGAAGCGATAGTACTTCTTTTACAAACCCTCTTTTCAAACTTAGCAGTGTGGAAAGAATCACTACGGCAATAATCAACCAGTCAATCGTCGACATTGAATTTACTTGCTCCATGAACACCTCTAAAAATCGCTGCGCAGTTTAACAGATGACTGACATTTTCCAAATACTGAGGACAAAAACCTCGTACTAATTCACTGAATACTTAACAACAATGCCAGTTAAGCTAAATTTTTTCTTAATTTCTTCACGCATTTTTTCAGAGGTTTCCCTTTTGAATTCAGGACCAACGTATACCTTATAGAGCGAATTTGTCGTTAAACTATAAGCATCGTAATCTGAGTCTTTAAGCTTTTCGACCAGACGAATTGCGTTGTCTTTGCTTTTAAACGTTGCAATTTGAAGCACCCAACGTTCTGCAACCTTTTCAGGTGATACTTTCTTAGCTGACGCAGTTACTACAGGATTATTATCAGCTTGAGGTGTCTTAGATTCAGCGTTACGGATGCTTTCAATATCTTTTGCTGACTGTGGAACAGGAATAAGGCGAATTTCGCCTACTGCTTTATTGTCTGCGCTATTCGATTCAATCGGTAAACTGTCTGCAGGCTTGACTGGGGCAATGTCTAAAATAGGGAAAGCCGGCGGTGACGTTACCTGAACTTGAACATCCAGCTCAGCTGGACGCTCACCATCTAAAACTAATGGCAGTATTACCGCAGCGGACAGCACCATGATACCGGCACCAATAAGTCTGTATGTTATGGTTCTATCTATCATAAATCACTCTTCAATTGACTAAGCGCCAAATAATTCGAGACGGTGACAAAAGAGCCAAAAACAATAACTGAACGTTGCTCCTCTTTCGCCTTAGTCAAAGCGGCATCAAACGCGTCATGCACAGAACCAAAAGCCTTCACTGTAGGAAGCAGACTGGGTGAGCATTGCATAATATGCTCAACCAATTCATCGGCTCTTGCCCCTCTTGCCCCTGCTAAGTCAGCGCAGAACCAATCAGAAAAGCTCTCCGCAAGATGGGTCATCACACCGTCTATGTCTTTGTCTTTTAACATGCCGCACACTGCAACAGGTTGACGTGGGAAATGGCTCACGCGGTGAGCAAGCTCCACCGCGGCTTCTGGGTTATGCGCCACATCAATGTATATATCAGGAGAAGAAGCAACTTGCTGAAAGCGCCCCGTTAATTGCGCAGTGCGGAACAATGTGACCAAATCCTCTTGAGCAGGGGCAAGCCCCATAAAAACCAACACCGCAATTACGGTTGCAGCATTCTGTAGCGGCAAGGATGGTATCGGCAAATTATTGAATTGAACGCCATTGCCAGTCCATGCCCACTCACTTTGATTTGAAGTAAAACTAAAATCAATCCCCTTTTGACGCAAGTGTGCACCCACGTCCAATGCCGTCGTCGCGATGGAGCCTGGTGGATTAACCACACCACTGATCAACAACTTATCCTTTCTCGCTATGCCTGCTTTTTCGCGAGCAATAACATCAATGTTATCCCCTAGCCAATCGATATGATCCAAGGAAATTGATGTCACCACTGCCACATCAGTGTCAATCATATTGACTGAATCTAAACGCCCACCCAATCCAACCTCTAGCACCCAGTAGTCCAGCTTGGATTGATCAAAAATCCATAGAGCCGCGAGAGTACTGAACTCAAAATACGTTAATGAGATGTTTTCTCGTGCCGCTTCAATCGCTTCAAATGCACGACAAATAAGATCATCATCACAAGAGCGATTGTTTAAAGCGATGCGCTCATTAAAATCAAGAAAATGCGGGGATGTATAAGTACCGACAGAATAGTTTTGTGTACAGAGGTATTGAGTCAACATAGCGCAGGTGGAACCTTTGCCATTGGTGCCTGCCACTGTTATGACGTTAATTTTTGGCCTAGATAAATTTAATCTAGTTAATACCTTACTCCCTCTTTCTAGACCCAGTTCTATTTCAGAAGGATGTTGGCTTTCAATATATGAAAGCCAACTCGATAATGACGTGTGCGTCATTTAATTAAGCAACCTTATGAGTGAGCAAAGATAGAATGTTGTACAAACGATCACGAATTTCATCACGTTTGATGATCATATCTAACGCGCCTTTATCTAATAAAAATTCGCTACGTTGGAACCCTTCTGGCAGCTTTTCACGTACGGTTTGCTCAATAACTCGAGGCCCAGCAAAACCAATCAAAGCATTCGGCTCTGCAACGTTCAAATCACCCAACATCGCCAAAGAGGCAGAAACACCACCAAAAACAGGATCTGTCATAACAGAAATGTATGGGATGCCTTCTTGCTTCATACGCTCTAAGCCCGCACTGGTTTTTGCCATTTGCATCAAAGAGATAAGCGCCTCTTGCATACGAGCGCCACCAGAAGCTGAGAAACAAATAAGTGGAATACGCTTTTCAAGACAAACATTGACTGCTTGAATAAAACGCTCTCCAACAATCGCCCCCATCGAACCGCCCAAAAAACTAAACTCAAACGCAACAGCAACCACTGGCATACCATTTAGCACGCCTTGCATTGCGACTAGAGCGTCTTTTTCACCCGTCTTTTTTTGAGCATCAACAATGCGGTCTTTATAACGCTTTGTATCTTTGAATTTTAATTTGTCTTCTGGTTCGAGATGCGCACCAATTTCATGGCGTCCTTCTTTGTCCAAGAAAATATCCAAACGTCGGCGAGCACCAACACGGAGATGATGATTACATTTTGGACAAACATCTAAGTTTTTTTCTAGCTCCGGACGGTATAGAACATTTTCACACTTTGGACACTTTTTCCAAAGACCTTCAGGCACGGTGCCTGTTGTAGCGCGCTTTGATTCACTGCGCACGATGGAAGGTACAAATTTATCTAACCAGCTACTCATTTAATTCTCCACATTTCTGATTTGCTGCCGCTTACGCGTCCATTTCACTACGCATTGGCGCTAAAATAGACCCTAAAGCGTCAGCTATATATTCTTTTTGACGATCTTTATTTTCAGCAATAGCGTTTACTAATACACTGCCGACAATTACACCATCAGCACATTTACTTACAGCTGCTGCGGTTTTTGCATCACGAATACCAAAACCAACACCAATTGGCAACGTAGTTATAGTTCGTAAAGAATCCACATGTTCTTTAACGCTATCGACATCTAATTCAGCAGATCCCGTCACCCCTTTCACCGAAACGTAATAAACGTAGCCTGATGCTAACTTACAAATTTTCTTTGCACGTTCCGATGTCGTCGTTGGTGACAACAAATAAATAAGGTCAATCTCATTATCTCGGAAGCATTCTACTACATCTATCGCCTCTTCTGGAGTCAGATCGACTAATAAAATACCATCAACACCTGCTTCTTTTGCCGCATCCGAAAAAGCCTGATAACCAAAGAACTCAATTGGATTCAAATACCCCATCAAAACAATCGGCGTTTGCTTATCGGTACGCCTAAACTCAGTAATAATTTGCAATACTTTTTTAACACTGGTACCCGCCGCCAAGCTACGTTCACAAGCCAACTGAATGACTGGACCATCCGCCATCGGGTCTGAAAAAGGCATGCCAATTTCAATAATGTCAGCCCCTGCAGCAACCAAAGCATTCATCATAGTAACCGTATAATCAGGCGCCGGATCACCTCCGGTAATATAAGGAATAAGCGCCTTTTTACCAGATTTTGCTAAATTTTCAAAACATTGTTTGATGCGACTCATACTTCAATCCCGTCTATTTCTGCAACAGTAAGAATGTCTTTATCACCACGACCTGAAAGATTGATAACAACAATCTTATCTTTCTCCATCGTTGCCGCTAATTTCATACCGTAAGCCACCGCGTGACTGGACTCTAATGCAGGCATAATACCTTCTAACCGAGTTAAATCACGAAAACCGTCCATTGCCTCATCATCATTGATAGCAACATAATTAGCGCGGCCAATGTCTTTAAGCCAAGCATGTTCAGGGCCAACACCGGGGTAATCCAAGCCAGCTGAAATAGAATGAGTGCCGATAATTTGACCGTCATCATCCGCCATTACGTAAGTACGGTTGCCATGTAATACGCCAGGACGACCCGCAGATAAAGGCGCGGCGTGACGACCCGTTTCGATTCCATCCCCGCCAGCTTCTACGCCATACATAGCAACGCTTTCATCTTTTATGAAAGGATGAAACATACCAATGGCATTTGAACCACCACCGACGCAAGCAACAAGCGCATCGGGTAAACGCCCTTCTTGAGCTAAGCATTGAGCTTTGGTTTCACGACCAATAACGGCCTGGAAATCTCGCACTAATTTAGGATATGGATGAGGACCTGCGGCAGTGCCAATAATATAAAAAGTATCATCCACATTACCGACCCAATAACGCATCGCTTCATTAAGCGCATCTTTCAATGTCTTAGTGCCCGATTCAACAGAAATAACTTCTGCACCGAGTAGCTTCATGCGATAAACGTTCAGTGATTGGCGACGAATATCCTCCGCTCCCATAAACACCTTGCACTTTAACCCTAAACGAGCCGCTACAGTGGCAGATGCTACGCCATGCTGACCAGCGCCCGTTTCAGCAATAATATTTGGTTTGCCCATATGCTTAGCAAGCAATGCTTGGCCAATCGTATTGTTTATTTTGTGCGCACCCGTATGATTTAAATCTTCACGTTTTAGGTAAATCTTTGCCCCTCCGGCTTTTTCTGTTAGGCGCTGAGCAAAATAAAGCGGTGATGGGCGACCTACATAATGTGCCAAGTCATAATCGAATGCGTCTTGGAAAGCACTGTCTTTTGATAACGTCTCATACATTTTGGTCAGATCGTCCAGCGCTGACATCAATGTTTCTGAAACAAACACGCCGCCATAGGGACCAAAACGACCATGGGAATCAGGTAAATCTAGATTAATATCGTTGCTATCCACATTTTGCTCCATTAATAAATTCTCGAACCTTAGACTCACTCTTTATGCCTTTAGACAATTCAACCCCCCCACTTACATCAACAGCGTAAGGAGCAACTTGTTTTATCGCCTGTTCAACGTTATTTGGCGTCAAACCTCCAGCCAGTACAATTGGCTTAGATAATACCTTCGGTATCAACGACCAATCAAACACTTCACCTGTACCGCCAGGAATACCTGCTTTATAAGCATCCAATAGCATTGCACTGGCGCTTGGGTATTCATCCACTAACGTCGACACATCATCCCCTTTCTTTATTCTCAACGCCTTCATATAAGGTCGCTGATAAGAAAGACACTCGGCCTCTGATTCTGCACCATGAAACTGAATCATCCAGCGCGAACTACCGTCAATAACAGAAGCTATTACAGAAGCATCCGCATCAACAAACAAAGCTACGGGCGTAATAAAAGGCGGAAGCTTCGCAACTATAGAATTGGCGATGTCTGGCGTTACATATCTAGGGCTTTTTTCATAAAAGACAAAACCCAATGCGTTTGCACCAAGGCGACACGCCATTAACGCGTCGTCGATATTGGTTATCCCACAAATTTTAACTTGGCACGTCATAATTTGACTCTTCAATATAAGGCAAAAAATGTGGCCCTAACTTACAAATAGGCACATTAAAATGCTCCGGATATTCAACATCTACAAAATACAAACCAGTTGGTGGTGCTGTTATTCCACCCTTAGTACGGTCTTTAGCATCTAAGGTTTTTTTCGCCCAAGCGATAGGTTTTTCACCCGCACCGATCGACATTAAGACCCCAGCAAAATTCCTAATCATGTGATGCAAAAATGCATTCGCCCTAACATCAAGAATAATATATTGACCTACCTGCTGGACATCAAAGTTTAAAATCGTTCGGATTGGCGTATTGGCCTGACAGCCAATTGCACGAAAAGAAGAGAAATCATGAGTACCTAAAAATACGCTAGCGGCCTCTTTCATTGCCTGCGCATCAAGTGCTCTATAAGACCATGTCACCCCATTAGCCAATATGGCCGGGCAAATAGAAGATTGGTAAATCACGTATCGATAACGACGACTTAACGCACTAAAGCGCGCATGAAAATCATCAGCGACATAACGTGCTGCCACCACTCGAATATCAGAAGGTAGGTAAGTATTAACACCTAAAGTCCACGCCCGTTCATTTCGTTCAGCATCGGTTTCAAAATGAACCACTTGAGCACTGGCATGGACACCGGAGTCTGTTCGGCCAGCACAAACCACCCGAACAGGATGATTTGCCACCACGGCCAATGCTTTTTCTAAACTTTCCTGAACACTTGGAATACCACGTTTTTGTGCCTGCCAGCCCTTATACTTAGAGCCATCATATTCAACAACTAGTACAACTTTTTTAGTCACTTGGGAACATTCGCTCCATCATATTCTGCGCTTCAGCAATTTGTTTCTCATTTCCTGACTCGATGACATCATCAAGGATCACTTTTGCACCCTCTTCATCCCCCATATCCATATAGGCCCTTGCTAAATCTAATTTTGTTGCCGCTTCGTCACCACTCGCATCAAAAAAATCAAACTCTTCTTCTTCGTCGCTAACCTCTTCATCTTCTGCGGCTTCGGCTTCTCCAAATGCAGGGACTTCAATTTCGTCGTCTTCCTGCTGAGCTTCAGCCAATGTTTCTTCTATCGAATTGGCTAAAGAGTCGTTTGGCGTTCCGCTAAAAATAGAAGCTTCATCTGTATCTTCCTGATCGACATCATTCAATAAGCTAGAAACGAAAGACTCTTCTTCACTTTCAATTTCGGCCTCTGAATCAATATCAGCTTCAATCACATCCGGCGTCATTGTAGGAATATCTTCCTCAATAAATGCGTCCAACTCATCTAAGCCATCTTCAGCATCAATGTCCAACTCGGGTTCAGACAAATCATCGGCCTCATCAAATGACGCAAATACATCATCAGAATCATCAACATCCTCATCTAAAGCGCTTTCAAATTCACTCTCAGGATCTTCTGACAAATCAACTTCTTCATCTGCTGTTCGGTCAGGCAAATCAACAGAAGCAATATCCTCGTCAAAAGAACCAAAATCATCAAGGCCATCATCTGCGTCTGGTGTACCAAAATCAAATGCAAATGGATCTTCTTCTTGCACATCATTTTTTTCTTCAACTTCATCATCGGCAACGTATTGGGCAGCAGCAGCTACAGCAGCAACTGGCGCAATAGCAGCTGCTGATGAGAGGTCGAATTCATCCTTTTTTAACGATTCTTGCTCCTCTTGTTTTTTTCCAGCCCGACGCATAACCAGACCGATTAAGAAACCAAGCAACAAAAGAACGACAGCACCAATAGAAACAACAATTGGATTTCCGAAAATTTTATTAGCAAGAGAATCTGCTTCAGCTTGCTCTTTTTCTCTACGAATCTGATCCGCCTCTAAAAGCTGGTCTACTGTATTTTTCTGCTCTTGAAGAGTTTGTTGAGCACTAGTAAATTGCTGCTGCAAATCCGCCATTTGCTTATCTTTCAAGCTTATAAGCTTTTCTAATGTTTCTAACTGCTGATTCAAATCACTTAACTTACCTGAAAGCTCACCTTTTTCTCGCTTCTCTTTATCTAGCATTTCTTGTGAAGCGGACAGTTCACCTTGCAAGGCATTTAATGCCAAGTTTTTGTCATCACCGGTATTAGAGCTAGCCACATTTTCAGGCAAAATACTTTGCCCAGAAGCCAAAGTGAGTTTGTCACCACCGGCTTCAACACCATTAGAGGCTGCTTTTGCTTTTGCCTGTGTATTTAACTGGGCTTGTTCAATAGAAGACTGACCTTTAGATCTTTTTAGAGCCATCCAAGCATCATGCTGACGCTGAAACTCTTCTTTCGAAATAGACTTATTGAAAAGAGCAATTTGTTCCTGCGTTGGTAAACGCAAAATCGCCCCCTCTTTTAAAAGGTTAATATTATCAGAATAGAAAGCGTCTTTATTTAATGCCTGTATCGCCATCATTGTTTGATAAATAGTTAGCTGATTCGTAGGGCGATTTTGACCAGCTATAGACCAAAGTGTGTTGCCTTTAACGACATTCAACCGCCCTTTTGGAGACACTCGTTCTGCAGACAACGTAGCTTGACGAAAAACAGAATCTTTTGATGCTGAAGAAACAGCAGCAGATTGCACTACTTCATTTTGAGACTTTTTAACCAAGGCAGATTGGTTTAACGGAGTTTGATACTCTCTAACAACTTGGCCACTTGGCCAGCGAGCAGCTAAAACAAAGCGCAGTTCGTCAACTTGAAGAGGTTTATCAGAAGAGACAGCAACGATTAAATCACCATTTACACGAGTGACATCAAATTTAAGCTGAGACAAGACTCGAGTCGGAGCGAATCCTGCTTGACGAAACTCGCTTTCACTGCCTAAACGAATTAACACATCATCGTTTGTTAATGACCCTACATCGGAAAGTACAATTTTCCCGCGATAAGGCTCATCCAAGTTTGATTGAGAGGTTAACTCACCCAGCTCTAATGCGTAACTGCTGGACACATATAGTGCGCCTGACACAGCAATACTAACGAGGGTTTTCCTGAGCATAAGCTTCCCTTTATCTACAAAAAATGGACACAAATATCTAAACAAGTATCTTACACAGGTGAGCATTTATCAATAGCTTTAGAATCAATGGTTTGCACTTAACGTAAGAGAGGTTAAAAAAAATGAAATACAATGCCTTTTCTAAGTCTAAAGGTTTAAAAATAGATCTTAAAGCTCAAACCCTTGCAAAACATTCGCACCTATATTCCGTATAAAAGCCAAGTCAGCTTTCAGCTATACCTTTTCAAATATAACTTACCCACCTGCATTGATGATCGAAATCAATTATCTTAAAGACGAACACCACTAAATTAGCATTTAATATCTCTTCTAGCACATATTCATCTAGCTTAGTCCATCCTACCAGCTACAGGGTCATAACCGATAACATTATCCATTACGTTTTTCATTACTAACAAAACAGCAATACCCTTCTCAAACGGTATTCACAAAAAGCATTGCTCTAATAAGCTTTGAAGGTTAATCGGTTGAGAGTCAATGCTTAAAATCAACCACTATTAAAGGAGAACTTAGAGGGCAAGCAGTCAATTACAGATACGCACTCAGCTTCGTTCCTTTTTTCAGTTTTTTCAGTTTTTTCTCATGATGCGTTTTACAACAACGGGGATCAATCTTAACAGCACCCTAAGAAGTTTAACTTTGCCGATATAAGATTAGGAATGGCATTTTCAATTCCATACAAATTTTTTGAGCAGTGAGCTCTGGAGACATTTTTTTTGAGCCCAGCCCCGTCGTCATGGAAGTATCCTCTAATGGTAAAAATACTTGTTGAACGCAGAAGTTGGTCTGTTCCAATTGATAGCGGAGTATCTGAAAATAAATGTTAAGCCCCGCTGCTGTTGCGCAATAAACGGTGGACAGAGAACCAACCTACCCGATGTGTTCGCTATTGGCGATTGTGCAGAGATAAATGGACAACTATTGCCCTATTTGGCACCAATCAATGCTGGATCACCTGCACTAGCCGACTGTTTATTAGGTCGGCCAACGATGGTGAATTATCCATTGATGCCAGTCATCGTCAAAACGACAACCTACCCATTAACCTTATATCCACCTGCCCACGATTTAAATGGTCATTGGCAGATTGAAAATTCAAATCGTGGAACCCGTGCGCTGTTCATTGATGATAATCAACAACTGCAAGGCTTTGTTTTATCAGAAGAATTAGGCGATGAACGTCAGTACTGGCTTGATCGGATAAGAACAACACTATAAAAATCGATTTTTCCTAATGATATACACTTCATTTTAATCAGAGATGATAGTTACCAATAAACGACAGACAGACTGAACTTCTCAGAGCTTGCTACTAATATCAGTAAGAAACACCCATACAATGTGCAAATAATATGAAATCCAATTTGAAAAAGAGGAACACCATGTGAAAAAGCTTACAAAATTTCTTTCTGCTCTCGCCATTGCTCTACCAATTACAATTCAAGCTCAAACAGTTGAACTTACAACAATGAACTGGCCTCCATTCTACGGAGAGGGTCTAGAAAAAGGTGGATTCATAACGGCTATTGTTAATGAAGCCTTTACTCAATCTGGCTATGACAGCACAATTGAGTTTACGGCTTGGCAAACAGCACTCTCCACTGTTAAAAGCGGCGATAAAGATGCCATTGTAGGTGGTTACTACTCAGATGAGCGCGCTCAAGAATACCTATACTCTATTCCAATCTATACAGTGCTGGCTGGCCTGATCAAAAAGCCTGACTTCCCTCTCACTAACTACAGTTCATTTGAATCTATAGACCAATACAGCATAGCGAAACTTAAAGGTTCTGTAATCGGTGAGTCCTTTGATAATTTCACATTTTCTAATCTCAAAGAATACCAAGAAGTTTCTGATGCCATTAAAGCGTTAGATTCTGGTGAGGTGCAACTTTACGCAGACAGTTTGGCTGTTGCTAAAGAAGCAGCCAAAGCTCAAGGTATTGATGCATCCCAACTGCAAATACTCATTCCACCTCTTGAAGAAAATGATCTATACGTTTTAATCTCTAAATCAATTCCAAATGCAGAAATACTGCGTGATGCATTTAACAAAGGCTTGATGGAAATTCAAATGTCTGGTCGTTACAATGAAATCCTTACTGAGTTCAATCAGCAGTAATCTAAGGAATTTATGACTAAGCTGGCTTATAGCCAGTTTTTTAAAGTACCAAATGATTCTGTCACTACAACACTGCTTATCCGCTAAACAAGGACGTTTTGCAATTTAGAGCAGATTTACTATAAAGATCCGATAAGCAATACGTTTAAATTTCTTTCCAGTATCTACAACGTTTTTATTTTCTGGAAATCCCTCCGAAAAACAAGGCACTCAAAAGTAGAGTATTCTCGTTATCTAAACTTTAAGTTACAAAAAAATACAAATATAGATAGTATGTTGTCTCACTAAAACGTAACTATGATCTTGGTAACAAAGCAAAGCGATGAAAGATAATATAACCGTATCCGTTTCTTCAATTCATGGAACGAAGCATTTCAGCTTTGGGAAGAAAACTCGCCACACACTCAAGTTTATCAGTGGCATGATTTTTCTTGGCATCTTACTCGCCGCTGGAATCATTTATTATTTACTTAACGATGCGGAATTCTCAAAACTAAAACTGCGGGAGCTAGAAAATAAATCCTTTTCTCTAAGTAAAGAAATCACCTCACTAACCGCACTAAAAATAAGCTTAGAACAAGATTTATCAGAACGAGAAGAGCGAATGCAATTGGTCTCTGATCGACTGGGAGATTTAGAAAGCCTTTTGGGCATGGATAATAATGACGGTAAGCTGGAGTCTCGTTTAGACACGGCCACTATCAACTCCTCAATACGAGTAGCCATGTTGACTCAAATACCAAGCGGCCCACCAGTAAAAAATGCAAGAACGTCTTCAGGTTATGGTAAACGAATCCACCCTGTTACGGGCATCATGAAATATCACCGTGGACAAGATTTTGCAGTGAATACAGGAACCCCCATTTATGCACCGGCAGATGGCGCGATAGAAGCAATACGTCCGAGTAACAAAGGGTCTGGTAATTTTCTTCGCATACTGCATTCATATGGGTTTTCGAGTTCTTATTCTCATTTAAGTAAGTTCGTTGTCAAAAAAGGCGATTTTATTAAAAAAGGCGATTTGATTGCCTATTCAGGCAACAGTGGGTTAACGTCTGGCCCTCACCTTCACTATGAAGTGAGGTTTATTGGGCGACCATTAAATCCAAAACCATTTTTGGATTGGAACGTTGATAAATTTGATACAATTTTCAAAAATGTAAGAGGAATAAGATGGGAATCTTTGGTGGACAAAATAGAATTAAGAGTCAGTCATCAACTACAACTCTCATCGCAGAAGGCTGCACAGTCAACGGACACCTCAAAGTAGCAAACCAGCTACAAATTGATGGGCATGTTGAAGGGCAAATTGAGGCTGTAAATCAACTAAAAATTAGTGAATCTGGTAACGTGCTAGGAGAAATTACGACTGAGCACCTGATCATTAACGGCCACTTTGAAGGTATCTGTCATGCCACACGTATTGAAATATTAAGTTGTGGCCGTGTTAGTGGCACCGTTTATAGCGACAATTTGAGTATTGAACCCGGCGGTAAGTTCATGGGGGTAACCAACCCATTTGAAAAGACGACCTCGACACAAGAAATTCCTAATTTAACGGATAACCTTACTTTAATTAGTAATGATCCAGACCTGTAGTTTACCTTCAAACGAAAGAATCCGATTCCTTAAACGCCATTAAGAAATCGGACTCTTTTGTTGTTAATCTTTAAAGTCATTCGCAACTATCACGACTTAAAAACTAGGCGGGTGAAAAAGCCTTTAATAGTTCAGCATTCGTTGGGAACTCTTCCAATAAATCAACCAGCTTTCTAGTACCGTCTACTGGAGGAAGGTCCGTTAATGACCGTCGCAACGCCCTTACCTTTTCAATATCTTTAGAATCAATAAGAAGCTCCTCACGGCGTGTGCTGCTTTTCGCAATATCCAGCGCAGGGAAAATCCGATGACTCGCAACGTCTCGAGATAACACAATTTCCATATTACCCGTGCCTTTGAACTCCTCAAAAATCACCTGATCCATCCGGCTTCCAGTATCCACAAGTATCGTTGCTAGAATCGTAAGCGATCCACCATTCTCAATATTTCTGGCCGCACCAAACAGTTTTCGCGGTATTTCTAGTGCTCTAGTATCAAGTCCGCCCGACATGGTGCGACCGCTGCTTTTTTGCCCCGCATTATAAACACGTGACAGTCTTGTGAGTGAATCAATTACAATCATCACATCGTGCCCTTCACCCGCTTCTTTACGGGCCTTATCAAGCAATTTATCGGCCACACGTACATGTTGGGCATAACTTTCATCTGAAGAGGATGCGTGAACTTCTGCCGACACACTGCGTTTGAAATCGGTCACTTCTTCTGGTCGCTCGTCAATAAGCAATGCATACAGTTTTATCTCAGGGTACGCTTCGCCCACAGCCTGACAAATATGTTTTAACGTCGTCGTTTTACCAGAGCCTGGTGGCGCAACAATCAGCCCTCTCTGACCCATACCGATTGGAGAAATCAAATCCATTGCCCGCATCGAAAGCTGCTTAGATCCAGACTCCAAACGAATACACGGAGCCGGATGGATCACAACACCATTTAAAAAACGTTTTTGTGGGTCATTAGGAAATTGATCCTCGATCACGTCATTAGCAGATTCGGCGTCTGTGGATCGCTTTCCCTTCAAACTTAATATTTTTCTCGTCATGATATTGGTTTATAGCCTTGGATAATTAAGTATTTTAAAATCTTTTTCCGCCGTCAGGCGACAGTTAATTTGACTCACCAGGTCGCGGCACATCGTACTTACTAACGCCCTGTTCTTGCATTATGTCTTTTGACCATTCGTTGTCAGTGACATTGGGTGTTAGTCCTTGCTGATTCTTATCTTGAACCGGTGAAAACAAAACTCTAGTCAGCAAAGCGAAGTGATCTGAACCAATCGAGGGTAACCGTTGAATGGATCGTAGTGTAAAATGCTGACTGTGAAACAAATGGTCTAATGGCCACCGCAAAAAGAAATATGACACATGAAAGGTATTATACATGCCACGCCCCACTCGTGGATCTAACAAGCCACTAATTTTAAGAAAAAGGCGCGTTGTAGCCGACCAAGCGACATCATTAAGATCTCCGGTGACAATAACAGGTTGATCACTTTCAGCGACGCTTCTCGCCACAATCACTAATTCGGCATCTCGTTCCGCCGATTCGGGGTTTTCAGTCGGGCTGGGCGGTGCGGGGTGAATAAAATGTACACGGACTTTGTCGCCTGTTCGTAACACCAACGAGGCGTGTATCGACGGCACATCCTTTTCAACCAAATAGCAAATTTCATCTTCCTCGAGAGGCAACCTTGAAAATACATGCATACCATACAAGTTATCAAGAGGACATTTTACACTGTAGGGCATCTCAGCCTCTAATACACTGAGTTTGTCTTCCCACCACTGATCCGATTCCAATGTTACCAACACATCAGGTTTATACTTTCTTACTAACTGAATCAAAGCATCGGCATTTCGATTGGGCGTTAATACATTTGAAGTAAGAATGCTCAGTTGTCTGTCAGGGTGAATGTCACTGGCACTTTTCACCTCTTTTGGCCATAAAACGGTATAAGGCAATATCCACCACAACTGCCAAATCAAACATAAAAACGTTGCGCCCATAATGACCCAAGTATTTATCGATTGTATATCTAGAAGTACTGCATCGACGACCAATATCACCACAGCGACAATGGCAATTTGCAAGCGAGGAAAATCCATCCCTCGAATAACCCAATGAGGATGTCGAGATAATGGCAATAGAGTTGCCAGCATAATGATCGCTGTGCAGATAATAAGTACCGATAACATATTAAACCTATGTTTTTAGTTGCTATTAAAAAGACAAAAATGACGGGGCGGTTTGCATTTTTTTAATTGCGCTTTAGACACCGCCCTCTCGGCTCATCCCCTTCATGAAGTACAATATCGGAGTGCAAAAACTCTGCCGCTTCGGCTGACCCTTTTACTTTAGACGCACTGCGCTCTAACATTTCGGCTTCAAAGCTCGTTAACACACTACCTCTGATGCCTGTTTTTCTCCAACCTTCATGCCACTCAGACGGCGGCTGGCAACCTTTGGTAATGCTTCGTGCCAACGCCAACGCGTCTAATAATGCTTGGTTCGCGCCTTGCCCTTTGAATGGGCTCATCGGATGCGCAGCATCGCCTATTAACGTAATTTGTCTGGCTTGCTCTAATAATTCAGAAGTCATTAGCTCTCGATCGTACACGGGATAACCCGACACCTGCGCTTCCTGAGTTGCCGCCAAAATCTGAGGAATAGGATGGTGCCATTGTGTTCTTCTACAGGCTTCTTCTTTCAATGCCGTCATACCTTGAGCACTCAATGCTTTCGCCTCATCTTCGGGCATGGGAAAGCTAAGCTGCCACATCACAGAATCTGAAGCATAAGGCATCATATAGATCCGCTCATTACCATTGGCGGTTTGAAATACGGTAGCAGAGTCAAGTAGATCATGCTCAAGGCCGTTCAGATTCTTCAAAGGGCAAATACCTAAAATCACCATACAACCAAGGTAGCGTAAAGGCGCCACTTCCTCATCAATGAGCAATTTTCGCACGGTACTGCGAATACCATCGGCTCCGACGACTAAGTCCGACTTAACGACTTTAATAGCTTCGCTTTCCTGGCCCTTTGCTTGACTCTTAACATGGAACGTCAGCTCAACACCTTCGCCTATTGTTTCCTTGAAATCCACCAACTGGTGACTCCATTGCACAGGCACTTGAGCACCCAATTGACCAAGTAATGCTAAACGCAAAGACTGTCGTGCTATATGTACATTGGTGCGTTTCGACGAAGACAGTTTCTGTAACGATTGCTCATCGGACTGCATCCACTTGCGCATGCCCCATTCGCCGACCACACCACCGTCTGTTGTATGAACCAGATGGCGAGTAGACACCACGCCGTCTTTTAACGAGAACAAGCCTAATCCTTCAATCGCTTTACTCGCTTGTTGCAACGTCAATCCATAGCCCTGAGATCGAGCATCGAACCCACTATCACGCTCGTAAAGCGTAAATGGAATACCACGATGTAGACACGCCACCGCCAACGCCACACCACCAATACCGCCACCAATAATTGCAACATGAGGGTAATTTACGGTATCAGCAACGGGGAAATTCTCAACGGCAAGTAAGCCAGAACCTACACATTTCAAACAATCTTCGAGGTGGCCTTGAGGCCGAACAGGAGCAAGCCCTTCGCCATTCGTTTTTTCAAACGCATTCAATTCTTTTTGGTAACGCAGCTTCACTTTCTTGCGCAGCTTTCGGCTTTTTTTACCGAGTCCCAAACACTCTGGACAAACTGCCCAACTACCCGCTTCACTTTCCACTTGATTTACTTTCCACTTGATTTGCCTTGTAGGCTGACAATGATTTTTCTATTTAGAAGAAATAGTAACTGATACTAGGAGCAAGAACCTAAAATAAAAATTGAGGCAACTCTCTTTAACGCTGATAAATTTAAAGCCTGTTTATGTAAAAAACGACAGCAGTGGCATGAGGGTAACGGGCATATAACTCTACTTATACTATGGCGATGAACTCGCCAGAGTACAGCTACTCATCAGAGTGTTTGTTTATCTGCCCAAAGTATTATTAGAAATATTAGCTAGGCTGAGTACTAAACTCTTTTAATGCCGCTAATGCCGCCTCCGCTTTTTCAGTTTGTACAAAAATATGATCATGATAATAAGCGGCAACGACATTGGCACTAATGCCTTTTTCTGTCAGCTTATTTGATACCGCAGCGGTTAGACCGACCGCATCCAAACTGGAACGTACCGTCAAGGTAATTTGGCTAAATGCACTTTCAAACGCTAAACCCGCCTCTAAAGCCGTTTGCTTAGCTAGAATCAGAGTTAATCCTTCAGATTCAATAAACATCATTATAGGGTCCAATGCTAAATAGTCTTGAGCCGTACCTTGAACCGTACAAAAAACAAATTCTCCACTAACTAATTCTGGACTCATTGAGCAAAGTAATTTATCCAGTTCTGTTATCGCAGTCATAAACCCCTCCTCCATACTAT
This sequence comes from Marinomonas maritima, assembly GCF_024435075.2. Classification (NCBI taxonomy): domain Bacteria; kingdom Pseudomonadati; phylum Pseudomonadota; class Gammaproteobacteria; order Oceanospirillales; family Oceanospirillaceae; genus Marinomonas; species Marinomonas maritima. The sequence continues at coordinate 991,004 of NZ_JAMZEG020000002.1, forward strand.
TTTTGTAATTTCATTCTAATGCCAAATCTAAAACACCCATACACGAGCCAGCCCGCTAACCAATATTCTTAACCATATTAAGACTCACCGTTTTAAAACCCATTTCTGTATAAAGCGCTTGCGCGGCTTCGTTGTTAGAAAAAACATGCAGACCAACATTGACAATGTTGTGTGTGGCGGCAAAGTCTTCGATCTCCTTCAGGGCAAGCTTGGCATAACCCTTTCGACGATATTCTGGTTTGATTTCTAAATCATAAATGAAAACCGTGCCCGTGGTAGCACTGTTTTCGAGCGACAACCATATACTGCCAACCGATTCATTCACATCTGGAGCTTTCAATTCAAAGAAATGGTTATTTTCCGTCTCGATACCACGAGGCAATAACCGTTCCGTATCACGACGGGAGCGCGTTAAAGAACCCGATTTCTGCCATCGACCTGATTCGACGTTTTCTTTTGCGTATTGCACGACTAACTCTTCAATATAAGACGCAAAGAAGAGTTTTGACATAGGTACTAACATAGACATTAAAGCTCCATTTTACTTAAGGCAGAGGAAATCCTGCTCTGGTGAGATAATTATTAACGAGAACCGTACTGGCATGAAGCTTTCTTTATAATAAAAAACGCTTTTTAAAATAATTAACCACTTAATCCCCATCAAGCTGTTATAAAATACCCCAATTAACATCGAGCATGACGGGTTTGAAAAGCAGTTTTCTGTTAAGCCTTCAATGAATCAAACATTCATTAGTGTACCAAACGCTATGCTTTTTCAATCATTAATATCGTATTTTAGGAACGCCCAACCATGCCGCTATTGTTCGAAGAGATCGACAGTCAAGAATCCTCATTAGGAGAAATTTCCCTGCGCAGACGTCGTATTCCCGCCTTTGGCGACAGAGACATCTACGAAGTAAAATTGGGTGAAGAGTTTCTTATGTCGAGTATGTTTGTCGATGCAGAAGAAGCCTTGTCTACGCTTGGTTTAGCACAAGTGCAAGGTGAGAACTTGAGTGTGGTTGTGGGTGGATTGGGCTTAGGTTACACCGCCGTAGCCGCGCTAGAAGACGAACGGATTTCAGAGTTACTTGTGGTCGATGCGTTAGAAACCGTCATCAGCTGGCACCAAAAAGAACTCGTGCCACTAGGAAAAATACTCAACGCAGACAAACGTAACCGTTATGTGCTTGGCAGCTTTTTCGACCTAGCCACAGACCCAAGTACTGGATTTGACCCAAGCAGCGCTGGAAAAAAATTCGATGCTATCTTGCTCGACATCGACCATTCCCCTACCGAATACCTAAACCCAAGCAACGCCGGTTTCTACACCACAGAAAACCTAGCTCGCATGGCAGAGCAACTGAAACCAAACGGCGTATTCGCCATGTGGTCCCAGAATCCGCCAGAAGATAACTTCATAGAATTGCTCAAAACCGTATTCGAAAGCGTTGATTCACACCTAGTGTCATTTGATAATCCGTTTCAAGGCGGACAATCGACGAACTCAGTGTATGTTTGTGTGAAGCGATAATCTCCTCGTTAAAAGACAAATGATAGTCAATTAAAAGAAGCGACGAAGGATCAAAAAACGGTTCTTCGTCCTGCTTGAATAACAAGTTAATAGCGCAGTAAAAATACCCTTTATAGTTCTTTTACCATAAAATATTTGCACCCAGTCTTAGGATAACCCTGCTGAACCCACTCGGTTTTATAGCCGTATTTTTCATAAAAAGGCATGGCTTGAAAATTTAGCGTATTTAAAAGGCATTTAATGCACCCACGTTTTTTACCTGACGCTTCAATTTCTTTTAGAATGTCACTACCAATATTTTGACCACGCAGTTCATCTGAAACCCATAAGGTATCTAATAATAACCAATCACCAAACGTACGAGCGGCTGCGCCAGCTATAACCTCACCTTGCTCGCTTTTTATTTGGACCGCTAAAGGAACTCGTTCATTTACTTCCCAATTAGCCCAATTGAAATCATCAATTTTTTTATTAAGATAATCGATTAGTGCTTGATCTGGGTTTTCTAACACCTCAATGTTCATTCATACTCCTATTTATCTGGTACTTATTTATCTGGTACTACGACACTCTCAACATCTTATTGGCTCTTCCTAAGTAGGTCAAAGCCCAATACCAAAAACCACTTATCTAGCACTAGAAAAGCCTTCCAGCAAATTCAATAACGCGCTCAGGAAATTTCGTAATTGAAGCAAACGCTTAAAAAGTCAATCATTCATAGGGACAAAAATAACAACAGTCAGGAGTTCTGATATGAGCGATTTTTTTAAGACGGTGCCGTTTGTAAAATACGAAGGCGCAAATTCAAACAATCCTTTTGCTTTCAAACATTACGATGCGAACAAGGTGCTAATGGGTAAAACCATGGCAGAACATTTAAGAATGGCCGCTTGCTACTGGCATAATTTCTGCTGGCAAGGAAGCGATGTTTTCGGGGCAAATACCTTTGATCGCCCTTGGTACAACGCAGCATCCGAAATGGATGCGGCGAAGTTGAAAGCCGATGCGGCGTTTGAGTTCTTCACAAAATTGGGCATTTCTTATTACAGCTTCCACGATATCGATGTCAGCCCAGAAGGCCGTTCACTAAAAGAATACATTAACAACTTCGCAGAAATGGTGGATGTTCTTCAAGCCAAGCAAGAAGCCACTGGCATTAAGCTTTTATGGGGAACGGCCAATGCGTTTTCCAACCCAAGGTACATGTCTGGTGCGGCGTCCAATCCAAACCCAGAGATCTTCGCTTACGCGGCGACTCAGGTGTTTCATGCCATGAATGCGACCAAAGCATTGGGTGGACAAAACTATGTCTTGTGGGGCGGCCGTGAAGGTTATGAAACTCTACTGAATACCGATCTGAAACGTGAGCGCGCTCAGCTTGGCCGTTTCATGCAGATGGTGGTTGAGCATAAATACAAAATCGGTTTCAAAGGCACATTGTTGATCGAGCCAAAACCGGCTGAGCCAACCAAGCATCAATATGATTACGATACCGCGACAGTGTACGGCTTCTTAAAAGAGTTTGGTCTTGAAAAAGAGATCAAGGTCAACATCGAAGCCAACCACGCCACATTGGCAGGCCACAGCTTCCATCATGAAATCGCGACAGCATGCTCTTTGGGTCTTCTCGGTTCGGTCGATGCCAACCAAGGCGACGCGCAATTAGGCTGGGACACAGACCAGTTCCCTACTAGCGTAGAAGAATACACGCTGGTTACTTATGAAATTCTGAAAAACGGTGGTTTCCAAAATGGCGGCTACATGTTCGACACCAAACTTCGCCGTCAGTCGATGGATCTAGAAGATTTATTCCACGGTCACATTGGTGCAATGGATACCTTGGCGCTGTCACTAGAACGCGCAGTGAAAATGATCGAAAGTGAAAGTTTGTCAAAATTGGTCGATCAACGCTATGCCAAATGGAACGAGCCTCTAGGTGCGGACATTCTTGCTGGTAAGCATTCTCTGCAAGACCTTGCGGCTTACGCAGAGAAAAACAACATTGACCCTAAAGCCGTTTCTGGCCGTCAAGAAATGCTAGAAAACATGGTGAATGGCTACATTTTCAAGTAAATTATTTTTTATCACTGCATGCCAAAGAGTCTCTCATCTGACTTTTTGGCATACATTTATTTCTTCAATTCAACATTTTTTGTCTCAGACTCATTTTTTCTCGATCCAACATTTAGCGCATACCCAAGAGCAGAGAAAATAACCATCCCCATTCCAAAATAAAACGACCCATGAAGTACAGTATTCAATAATTTTACCGAAGCTGAGGTGACACTTTCTTTATATTTAGCAAGATTACACTCTTTATATAGACTATAAATCTCTTCGCAATTAGCATCCTCGATTTTAATATTACTCTTATATTCAAATTCAAATTTAAGTTCCATCGCTTTATACTCATGATCTAAAAGTAATGGCATAGTCTGAGATAGTCCGACTAAACACATTCCAACAAGAACAATTCCCCCTCTAAATATTTGCTTATAATCATTCTCACATACTTTAAAAAACCACTCGGAAATATCTTCCAACACCCTAAAAAAACTAACCACAACGCCTTTCATTAATTCCGCATCCTAATTTAAAATTCATATTTATTAATACTTCATTATAAAAAATGAAATTGCTTTCAATATAGCTAAAAAACACAGGCCAGTGACACTGACCTGTGTTTTTTTAGGATTGAATGTCACTAAACAATATTAAGAAAAGATCACGCCTTTCTTCAATAAAAAGCAACCGTAGCCTCTCGACTCTCCTGTCACAACGACGGCAAACGCTTGTTTCGCTGTTTCATAAAAAGCGAAGCGTTCTAACGAGCCCATTTCAGCATTATCACTGTCGGCCGCTAGTAACACGGCTGCAAATTCTTGCTGCACTTCCGGCATCACAGATTCGTCTTCACCAACCACTTGCATGCGTGTGACGGGCTGATCAACAAACGTGTCCAATGGCAATACCGATAAAATCGCGGCGGCCGCTTGTGTCACATTCACGCCGTCTAAACGAATAACCGGTTTCCCAGCGGCAACAGAAGCCGCAGGAAAGTTACGATCAACCAGAACGATGTCGTCACCGTGGCCCATTGTGCGTAGCACGTTCAGCAATTCACCACTTAGCAACGGATCTATATTTTTAAGCATGTTTTTTCCCTAATCACCGACAGGCGTAAAGCAAATATCTAACAAGGACGTGTCTATTTTTGTTGCACAATGGCGGCTTTATGCTGCAAGCGACTTTGCTTTTGGTCGATGATGACCGCAAGAATAATTACCACGCCTTTGATCACCATTTGCCAAAACTCACTGACGCCCATCATCACTAAGCCGTCTGCCAAAATACCAATCACAAATGCACCAATCAGCGTCCCCATAATGGTGCCTCGGCCACCAGCCAAAGAGGTTCCGCCCAATACCACAGCAGCAATGGCGTTCATCTCAAAGGCAACCCCCGTGGCAGGGTGGCTCGCAACCAATTGCGAAGACACCACAATGCCAGCAATGGCAGCACAAAGGCCCGAAATAGTGTAAACCCAGACTTTAACGCTACGTACTTTTACACCGGACAGTTCAGCCGAGTGTTCATTGTCACCAATGGCAAAGACATGACGTCCGAATTGGGTTTTCTTTGCTATGTAAGCAATCACACCAGCAAGGATAAACATCATCCAAATCGCGTAAGGCAAGCCCAACAGTTTTGCGGTACCAATCAATTCAAAACCCGTATTACCTAGCTGTTCATTGCCCGCCAAGCCTGTGAACGTTTCACCGCCTGACAACAACATGGCCGCGCCACGAACGATATACATGGTGCCTAAGGTACAAATGAATGGCGCGACGTTATAGCGCGTTATCAAGACGCCATTAATTGCACCAATCAAACCACCGATAACCAAGACGATAGGCACAACCAGCCAAACGCTAGGAAAAATAGCGATGCCAAACATTGGCAACACAATGCCTTTGGTAATCAACCAGCCAGCGGCCATGCCACAAAAGCCCAAAATAGCACCAATGGAAAGGTCAATTCCTGCGGTGATAATGACGAACGTAATACCCAGTGCCAAAAAGGCATTGATAGCAATGTGCTTAACCATGATAACCAAGCTGCTAGTCGCCAAAAAACTCGGCACCATAAACGAAAAGAACGCCACAATTAAAATCAATGCGATAAAAGTACGCATTTTTAACGCCAGTAATAACAAGCCTTCGCCAGAAAAAACGGACGATTGTTGAGCTGCAATATTTTGAGAAATTTTCATATTAAAGTCCTTGCGCGCTTGCTGAGACAAGTGCAGATTCTGTTGCTTCAGAGCGAGTAATATTGGCGGTTAGTTTGCCTCCGGACATGACTAAAATGCGGTCGGAAACAGCCATAATTTCTTTCAGATCAGATGTCGAAAATAAAACCCCAATCCCCTGTTCTGAAAGCGTCACCATCATTTCAAATACATCGCCTTTGGCACCGATATCAATGCCGCGTGTCGGTTCATCTAACAACAAGACTTTAGGGCTGGTTAACAAGGTACGACCAATCACCACTTTTTGTTGGTTACCACCACTTAATGCGCGTATTTCAATATCGGGAGAAGACACCTTGATAGACAAATCACCAATGGCAGACGCCACGGCTTGCGTCTCCGCTTCTTCATCGATAGAAAAACGATGCTTTAGCCGACGCCAAAGGCTCGAGATCGTCATATTGTTGCTCACCGACGAAATGGGAAAAATACCGTTCTTTTTACGATCTTCAGGAACAAGACAAATGCCCAAACGAATACGATCACTGGTGTCCATTTTGGCTGGCACTTTATGCCCCGCGATCATGACCTCACCGGAATATTCCTGAAGGCCAAGTAGACATTCCATTAGTTCGGTTCGACCTGCACCCATGAGTCCGTAAACACCAACGATCTCGCCGGATTTCACATCCATCGACACATCATCAACCA